>DATAIT010000108.1 GCA_036262515.1 Acidimicrobiales bacterium
AAGGCGCCCACCCGTGGGTCGTGGAGGTGGGCGACGGCCGAGGAGCGGGGCGACTCGAGGACGATGTCCGAGCCGCTGCGGTGCAGGATGGTGAACCTGGACAGGACGACGGTGCCCACTGACGGCGACGGCGCGGGGCCCGAAGTGAGCCGGGCCACCAATGGCTTCACGGTGAGCAGCGGCAAGCCGTCGAGGCTCACCACCCGCTGCAGCCATCCGCGGTCGTCCAGCCGCTCGAGGACCGACGCCAACTGAGTTGTGGTGCCGCCGTCGCCCGCCGGAAGGGCGCGCTGCAGCTCGGCCGGCGACGCGCCGGCGTGGAAGAGCAGATCCAGTGGGTGGGCCAGCTCAGGAGCGAGTGGACCCAGGACGAACCGCTTCGAGCCACGGGACAGGAGGAGGCGGCCGTCGGCTCCCAGTTCGGCGGTTGCGTCCTCACGCAGTCGCAGCGACTCCTTGCAACCGGACCGACCGGCCGTGGTGACCACCTACGCCGTCCGTCGCCGGCGGCCGACGGGGCGCGACCCAGACAGCTTCACCTGCGGATCACGGGTCACCGTGGGCCAACTGAACCTTGAACTCAGCCACCATCCCTTCGATGGTGGAGCGGTCGAACGCCGCCTCATGGTAGGGGCGCGACCTGGTCCGACCCGAGTATCCGCCCGACGGCGAAAAGGTGGAGCATGAAGTGGGCGCCGAGGTCGGCCATGCGACCGCGGCGATCCTCGAGCATCAGGCGATGTTCTCCCCTGCGCGTTGCCGCGCTCCGTCGTGGCGGGCGAGCCTATGGAAGGCGTGCTCGCCAGTCAAGGGCCGTGGCACCACTCCGCCATCGCAGAGGGCGCTTTCGCACTCCCGTGACCACGGGCCTACGCCCGGCGGTGACGTCGGGCGGGGGCGGCAGGACCGCCCGGTACCCTGACGGGCGTGGACGAGACGGGTGAGCGGGTGGGTCCCGCCACCGCCGGGGTGGTGGAGACCGACGTCGACGACAGCGTCGCCCTGTTCCAACCCCACTCCGGGACGGTCTTCGTCCTCAACCCCACTGCGGCAGACGTGTGGCGGCTGAGCGACGGCGCGCTGACGCTCGACGAGGTCGTCACCGCCCTGGCCCGCGCCTACGACATCGAGCCGGAGGTGATCCGGGGCGACGTGGCCGCCGCCGTCGACCGGCTCCGCAGCGACGGGCTGCTGGCACCGGCGGAGGGGTGAGCGGGACGGCCACCGACGCGGGGGACGGCGCCGGGGACGGGAACGACGAGGCCGGGCGACACCGTGTCGAGGAGACGACCAAGGAGCTCCTCGGCACGCCCATCCGCATCGGGTGCACGTCGTCGTCGCTCGCTGCCGCCGTGGCCGAGCTGTTCTCGGCCTTCCCGTCGGTGGCGGCCGGCGAGCCTGCACACCGGTTCGTCGTCGTCGACGGCTGCGCCACCCACGGGCGGGAGCGGTGCGTCCACACCGGCTCGGTCACCGCCGACGTGTCCGGCGACGCCGGCACTGCCCTGTCGTGGCTGCTCACGGCGGTGAACGGCGCCGCCCTCGACGGGTTCGCCGGTCTGGCCGTCCATGCCGGTGTGGTGGCCTCCGGCACATCGGCGATCGCCTTCCCTGCGCCGTCGGGCGCCGGCAAGACCACGCTGACCGCCGCCGCCCTCCTCGCCGGCTTCGACTACGTGTCCGACGAGGCCCTGTGCGTCGAGCCGTCCGACGGCCGGCTCGTGCCCTACCCGCGGGCACTCGCCCTCTCGGCGTGGAGCAGGCAGGCCGTCGGGCTCGACGGGACCGATGGCGTCGCGCTCGGCGCCGGCGAGGTCGCCATCCCCGCCGACCGGCTCGGCGCCGCCGTCGCACTGGGGCCGCTGGCGCTGGCCCACGTGGTCCTGCTCGTCCGCCGCGCCGGGGCGCCGGCGCTGGTACCGGCCGACCGCGCCGACGCGATGACGTGGCTGCTCCAGCGTTCGTTCAACCACTACAAGAGGCCCACCGGGTCCTTCGAGCTGGCCGCCGAGCTGGCCCGGCGAGCCACCGCCTGGCGCCTCGAGTTCGGCGACCCGACGCAGGCCGCCTCCCTCCTCCGCGACCGCCTCGGCTGACCGACCGCCGGCTGCCACCGACCGCGGCCGCGGCTACACGGCGAGGAGGTCGGAGAAGGTGGCGAGGTCGACGGATGCCGTGTCTCCGGCGTGGACGACCAGGCCACCGTCCATGACGGCGTAGCGCTGGGCCAGCCGGAGGGCGAACTCGACGTACTGCTCGACGAGGAGGATGGTCATGCCCGCCGCGTGCAGGCCGGCGATGGCATCCTCGATCTCGATGATGATCGACGGCTGGATGCCCTCGGTGGGCTCGTCGAGGACCAGCACCTGCGGTCGCGACACGAGGGCCCGGGCGATGGCCAGCTGCTGGGCCTGGCCCCCGGACAGGAGCCCGGCCGGCCGGTCGAGGAGCGGGCGCAGCGCAGGGAACACGTCGAGGGCGTCGTCGATGGCCGACGGCGAGCCGTGGCGGTCACGCTCGAGCACGACCCTGAGGTTCTCCCTGGCGGTGAGGTGGGGGAACACCTGGTGCCCCTGGGGCACGTACCCGATCCCGGCCCGGGCCCGCTGGGGCGTGCTCATGCGGGTGATGTCCCGCCCGTCGAGGCGCACCGAACCGGCCCGCAGCGGGAGCACGCCCATCAGCCCGTTGAGCAGCGTGGTCTTCCCGACGCCGTTGCGGCCCATGAGGCACGTGAAGCTGCGATCGGGGACCTCGAGCGACACCCCGAACACGACCTCCGCCCGCCCGTAGGCGATGCGGACACCGTCGAGCTCCAGGTTCACGCGTCCTCCCCCGTGGTTCCGAACGCGGCGGCGGCCTCAAGCACGGGGGCCGGCACGGCCGGGCCGCCCGACCGCTCGTCGCGCGACCGCCCCAGGTAGACCTCCCGGACGACCGGGTCGGCCTGCACCTCGTCGACCGTGCCCTCGGAGAGCAACCTGCCCTCGTGCAGGACGGTGACGGTGTGGGCGAAGCGGCGCAGGAAGGCCATGTCGTGCTCGATCACCACCACCGTGTGCTCGCCGGCCAGCTCGTGCAGGAGCGTGCCCGTGTCGAGCCGCTCCTGGGGGCTCATGCCGGCGACCGGCTCGTCGAGCAGCAGCAGCTTGGGGCCCTGGACGAGCAGCATCCCGATCTCGAGCCACTGCTTCTGACCGTGGCTGAGCGCCCCCGCCGGCTGGTCGGCCACCGACACGAGGCCGATGCGCTCGAGCGTGGCGGCCACGCCGGGCGTGACACTGCGACGGCGCAGGAACATGGCGAACGGCGAACGGCGGAAGGACTCGGCCAGGTCGAGGTTCTCCACCGCCGTCAGCGTCTCGAACACCGTCGGCGTCTGGAAGCTGCGACCGATGCCGAGCCGCACCCGGCGGTGCTCGGCCATGCCACCGATCGAGCGGCCCTCGAAGCGGACGTCGCCCGCCGTGGGCCGGGTGAGCCCGGTGATGCAGTCGATGAGGGTCGTCTTGCCGGCCCCGTTGGGCCCGATGAGGAAGCGCAGCTCGCCCTGCTCGACCGACAGGTCGACGCCGTCGAGCGCCTTGAAGCCGTCGAACTCCACGGAGAGTCCGCGCACCTCGAGCACCGCCGTCATGCGCCCTCCCCCACCAGATCCGCCACGTCGCCCGCCGGCACCGCCGACTGCGCCCCGCCCGCCGGGCGACGCCCACCGCGTCCGCTGCGCCCGGTGACCATCGCCACCAGCCACTGGTAGCGCGACCGCAGCAGCCCGGCGAAGCCGCCCGGGATGAAGCCCAGCACGACGACGAACAGCAGGCCCTGGAGGTACTGCCAGTCGTCGGGGCGGGCCGCGCTGACGGTGACCCGGGTCCAGTTCACGAGCAGGGCCCCGAGCACGGCGCCCCACAACGTGCCCCGGCCGCCCACGGCCACCCAGCAGAGCATCAGGATCGACGGGACGGCGTCGAACTGGCCGGGCGAGACGATGCCGAACACGGGTGCGGCGATGGCGCCCGCCAGCCCGGCCATGCCGGCGGCCACCACGAACCCCACCGTCTTCACCAGGGCGGGGTCGTAGCCGAGGAAGCGCACCCGGTCCTCGCTGTCGCGGGTGGCCTTCAGCAACCGTCCGTACCGGCTGCGCACGAGCGCCATCGCCGCGCCCAGCACGACGAGCAGACCGACGGCGGCCACCTGGTACAGCCAGCGGTTCGTGTCGGGGGCGTACTTGCTGCGCCCGAAGATCTTGGTGAACCCGGTGAGGCCGTTGAACCCGGCCGTCAGCTTCAGGTTGCCGATCAGGACGAGGGCGAAGATCACCGCCGTGGCCTGGGTGAGGATGGCGAAGAACGGGCCGCGGATGCGGCGCTTGAACACGAGCAGTCCCAGGAGCCCGGCGAAGAGCATGGGCACGAGCACGGCGATGGCGGCCGCCGTCCAGAAGCTCTGGAAGGGTCGCCACAGGGCGGGCAGTTTCGTGTAGTCGCTGTAGAGCCCCATGAACGACGGCAGCGACCCCTTTGGCACCTGCTCCAGCGAGAGGTGCATACCCATGGCGTAGGCGCCGAGGCCGAAGAACAGCCCCTGGCCGAGGGCCAGCATCCCGCCGTACCCCCATGCCACGTCGAGACCGACGGCCACCATGGCGTAGCAGAGCCACTCGGCCCACTGCCTGATCTCGCTCGGCTCGCCCAGCACGTTCGGCAGTGCGAACAGCCCCACCGCGAACAGGACGAACAGCAGGCGGGCCGTCCACGGGCTGGCGTCGCCCGGCAGTAGCATCGACAGCGGGGTCCGCCTCCCCGGGCGGGGACCGGCCGGCGCCGGGACGACCGTCACCTCGGGCGGCGCCAGGTCGCCCGGGCCCGACTGCGGGACGATCTCCACGCCGCTCACGACGAGCGCCCCGGGGCCGACAACCCGACAGCCGGGGCCGAACGACGCCACGAGCGGGTGACCACGGCGGTCATACCGCCAGCCCCCGCGTGCGGAAGGACACGATGCCGTTGGGCCGGGCCTGGAGGAACAGGATCACGAAGGCGAACACGGCCGCCTTGCCGAGGGTGGACGACGTGGCGTGCTCGACGAAGGCGTTGAGGATGCCGAGGACGAAGGCGGCGATCACCACGCCGCGCAACTTGCCGAGGCCGCCGACGATCACCACGAGGAAGGCGCTGAGGATGTACGCCGTCCCCGTCGCCGTGCCGATGGGGCCGATGAGCGACACGGCCACGCCGGCGATGCCGGCCAGGCCGGAGCCGAGGAAGAACGTCGTGGCGTCGACCCGGGCCGTGGGCAGGCCGCTGACGGCGGCCAGCTCCCGGTTCTGCGTCACCGCCCGCATGCGCCGGCCCGCCGCCAGCCGGGACATGAAGACCCACACCGCCACCATGGTGGCCACCACCACGAGCAGGACGAACAGCCGGGTGTGGGTGAGGGTCACGCCGAACAGGTGCCACTGGCCCCGCAGCCACGTCGGGGTGACGACGTCCTTGTTGTTGGCCGAGAACAGGTCCTTGGCCGCCTGCTGGAGGATCAGGCTCACGCCGAAGGTGACGAGGAGGGTGTCGAGTGGGCGTCCGTACATGCGCCGCAGCAGCAGCCGCTCGAGCACCACCCCCATGAGGCCGGCGACCACGAAGGCGACCGGGAGGGCGACGATCACGGCCATGCCCCGGGCTTTCTCGAGCACCGTCGTCTGGAGCACGTAGGGCACGTACGCCCCGGCCATGATGAACTCGCCGTGGGCCATGTTGATCACGCCCATCTGGCCGAACGTGAACGTCAGGCCGAGGCCGACGAGCAGCAGGATCGAAGCCAGGGTGACGCCGATGTACAGGTTGCTCACGAACGTGCCCATGGCCTCCCTTTCGGGAACATGGCCGCCGCCCGGCCGAGCGGGCGGCGGCCTCCGACGTTCCGGGCTACTTGGCGGCGTCGCACTCCGCCCGGGCTTCCCCGGTGGCGAGACCGGCCGCCCACGTGTAGGTGTCGAGGCACGGATCCGGCGCAACGGGCTGGCCGGAGTTCCACACCTCGTCGATGAGGCCCTCGGGGTTCACCTTGCCGATGCGGGCCGTCTTCGAGACGTGGTGGTTCGTCGGGTGGACCGTCACGGTGCCCTCCGGCGTCTCCAGCTTGATCCCGCCGGCGGCCGCCGTCACGGCGCTGACATCGAAGGACTTGGCCTTCTCCACGGCCGCCTTCCAGATGTAGACCGAGTTGTACCCGGCCTCGATGGGGTCGTCGGTGTGCTTGTCGGCGCCGTACTCGGCCTTGAATGCCTCCACGAACGAGGCGTTCTTGGGCAGGTCTGTGGTCTGGTAGTAGTTCCACGCCACCAGGTGCCCGGCCAGGTTGTCGACCCCCACGCCGCCCACTTCCTCCTCGGCGATGGACACCGAGATGGTCTGGATCTTGTCCGGCGTGTTGCCCTTGGCCTTGAGCTCTTTGAAGAACGAGACGTTCGAGTCGCCGTTCAGCGTGTTGAACACCACCTGGGGCTTGGCGTCGAGGACCTTCTGGACGATGCCCTGGACGTTGGTGTCGCCCAGCTGGAGGTACTCCTCACCCAGTATCTGGAGGCCGTTGGCCGCGGCATAGGCCTTGATCTCCTTGTTGGCGGTACGGGGGAAGACGTAGTCGGACCCGACCAGGTAGACCTTGGTGAGCCCCTGCTCCTTCATGTAGTCGAGGGCGGGGACGATCTGCTGGTTGGTGGTGGCGCCGGTGTAGAAGATGTTGGGCGAGACCTCGAGGCCCTCGTACTGCACGGGGTAGAACAGCAGGCCCTTGGCCCCCTCGACCACCGGCTTCATGGCCTTGCGGCTGGCGGAGGTCCAGCCCCCGAACACCACGGCCACGTTGTCGGTGGTGATCAGCTTCTCGATCTTCTGGGCGAACACCTCGGGCTTGGACTCGCCGTCCTCCACCACCGGCTGGATCTGCTTGCCCAGCACGCCGCCGGCGTCATTGATCTCCTTGATGGCCAGCAGCTCGGCGTTCTTCACCGCCACCTCGCTGATCGACATGGTGCCGCTCAGCGATTGGAGCACGCCGACCTTGACCGTGTCGCTGGTGCCCGCCGTCGTGTTCGTGTCGCCGGTGGCGGTGGAATCCTTGTCGTCGCTGCCACAGGCGGCCAGGATCAACGAGCCCACGGCGAGGGCGCAGACGAACGCCTTCGACATTCCCCGCCCTCCGACGCGTCCTTGTTCCATGCGCTCCCCTTCTGTTGGACGGGTGTCCCGTCTGAGTGTGCTTGCGCATTGAACGTAGAAACGGGCGATTGCCCGTCCGTGTCAGGCAGGCGTCAGCTACATGACCATTTCCTGACGGGATTCTTCTCCTGGAATGTGGCCGGTCGGCGACGCTCGATTCGGAGAAGCGTCCGCGCCCAGAAGGGCGGCCAGGAACGCCCGGCGGGCGCCGGCCAGGCGGCGGGCCACCGACGCGCCGTCGCCTCCGAGGGCCCGCACGACCGTGCCAGGCCCGGCCAACCGGAGCACGCCGACCAGGCCGTCGCCGGCCCCGTCACCGGCGGCGGCCCCGGCACCGGTGCGGGACGCGCCGCCCCTGGCGGAGGTGGCTCGGGCCCGGTCGCCGTCGGCGCCGGCCCCGGTCCTGCTGCCGGCGAGAGGGTCGCCGGCCCAGGCGGCGCCGAGGAGGGCGAGGGTGCCGACGTGGCGGGCGCCGTCGGCCACGGCCGGTCCGTCCCAGCCGGGCGCCGACGGGCCGAGGCGGAGGCCGTCGCGCAGCAGCGCCGCGCCGTCGAGGTCGGCGTCGAAGCGGAGGGCGACGTCGCCGGGTGGCTCGCCCGAGCGGCCCAGGGCCACCGTCTCGGACCACACCGCCATCGCCCCGCCGGCCAGCCGCACCCGGGCCGTGCCCGCGTGGCGGCAGCCGGCGCACGCCACCAGCGGCTCGGGCAGCCAGCCCAGGCGGGCGCCGGCGGCCAGGTCGACCCGGACGTCGAAGGCCGTGGACCCGCCACCGGGGCACGGGTGGGCGAGGGCGGCGGCAGCCGTGCGCACGGTGAGCCGGGCGCCGACGCCCAGCTCGAGGGCCACCACGAGCCGGTCGCCCTCGAGCAGGCTGGCGGCCGAGCCCACCAGCACCAGCTCCGGGCCGCAGGGCCCGTCCAGCACCTTGGCTCCCAGCGGGGGCGACGCCGACAGGCGCACCACCCGGGACCCCTCCACGGCGACCTGGAGGCGGGCGATCACCGCCGCCTCCCGGTCGGTGGGCTCACAGACGGGCCTCGACGAAGGCGGCCACCTCGGTGGCGGCGGGGTCCTCCACAAGGGAGAGGAAGGCCGTCGGGCGGTCGCCGCGCTTGGCGGCGGCGTCGCGCGCCATGACCTCTAGGTCGGCGCCCACGTGCGGTGCCAGGTCGGTCTTGTTGATCACGAGCAGATCGGACCAGGTGACGCCCGGGCCACCCTTGCGGGGGACCTTGTCGCCGCCGGCCACGTCGATCACGAACAGCTGGAGGTCGGCCAGGGCGGGGCTGAAGGTGGCGGTGAGGTTGTCACCCCCCGACTCGACGAGCACGAGGGCGAGGCCCGGGTGGACCGACGTGAGCCGGTGCACGGCGTCGAGGTTGGCGGCCACGTCGTCGCGGATGGCGGTGTGCGGGCAGCACCCGGTCTCCACCGCGGTGATGCGATCGGGGGCCAGCACGCCGGCCCGGAGCAGGAACTCGGCGTCCTCGCGCGTGTAGATGTCGTTGGTGACCACGGCCACCTCGTGGCGACCGGCCAGCGTGCGGCACAGGGCCGCCACCAGCGCCGTCTTGCCCGACCCGACCGGACCGCCGATGCCGACGCGGAGCGGACCGGTGCGGCCGCCGGCGCCGCCGGCTTCCCGGCTGCGCCCGGCCGGGGCCCGGCCGCCGGCCCCTCCTCCGCTGCCGCCGGCCTCGTCGACGCCGTCACGATGCAAAGAGACGCACCTCCCAGCCGGCGTGTGCTTCGGCCCGCAGCTCCAGGGCGGGAGCCGACCACGCCGGTCCGTCCTCGATCGGCCCGGCCGCCAGCGCGGCGGCCCGGGCGGCCGTCTCGTCGGCCAGGCCGCCCAGCCCCGCCACCACCGCCATCGCCTCGGCCGTGTCGACGGGCAGCAGGCGCACGCACGCCGAGGCAGCGCCGGCCAGCAGCCCGTGCACGGCCAGCGACGCCGCCTGCCCGGGCGTGAGCCCGGCCGCCCGCGCCACCAGCCCGAGCACCACGGGATGCTGCTCCACCGTCACGGCGGCGACGGCCGGCCACGACGCCTCCGCCGCCCGCCGCAGGCCCCGGCCCAGCGTCCGGCCCGACCGCCGCAGGGCTGGCGACGGGCAGCGCGCCTCGCACTCCGCCTGCACGCGAACCGGGTCGGCGCCGCCGCAGGCGGCCGCCGCCAGCCAGGCGTCGGTGAGGCCGGTGGTGGCGAGGCGCCCGGTGAGGAAGTCGGCCAGGTCGTCCAGCCCGGCGACGCGCCCGTCGGCCACGGCCGCCTCCAGGCCGCCGGAGTGGGCGTGGCCGCCCCCGGGGAAGCGCCCGTCGGCCAGCAGGAGGAGGGCGGCCGGCGTCACCGCTCAGAAGAGGGAGTAGCGCTGGGCCATGGGGAGCTCGGCGGCGGGATCGGGGACGATGGCCGCACCGTCGATGCGCACGGTGAAGGTGGACGGGTCCACCTCGATGGACGGCATGGCCGTGTTCTCGGGCATGTCGCCCTTCCCGAGCCGGCGGGTGTCTCCCACGGGCACGACCCGGCGGCGGAGCCCCAGGCGGTCGGGCAGGCCGTCGTCGACGGCCGCCGGCGTCACCCACGCAAGCGACAGTGCGCCGGCCGTGGTGGCACCGAACATGGGCCGGGCCATCACCGGCTGGGGCGTGGGGATCGACGCGTTGGCGTCGCCCATCGGCGCCCAGGCGATCATCCCGCCCTTCACCACGGCGTGGGGCCGCACACCGAACCAGGCCGGGTCCCACAGCACGAGGTCGGCCAGCTTGCCGGGCTCGACCGAGCCGACGTCGCCGTCGAGGCCGTGGGCCACCGCCGGGCAGATCGTGTACTTGGCCACGTACCGGCGGGCCCGCAGGTTGTCGGCGCCGGCCACCGGCTCGCCCGGGAGGGCGCCGCGCCGCGCCTTCATCACGTGCGCCGTCTGCCACGTGCGGACCACCACCTCGCCCATGCGGCCCATGGCCTGCGAGTCCGAGCCGATCATGGAGATGGCGCCCAGGTCGTGCAGCACGTCCTCGGCCGCGATGGTGGACGGGCGGATGCGGCTCTCGGCGAAGGCGATGTCCTCGGCCACCCTGGGGTTCAGGTGGTGGCACACCATGAGCATGTCGAGGTGTTCGTCGATGGTGTTGACGGTGTGCGGGCGGGTCGGGTTGGTCGACGAGGGCAGCACGTTGGGGTGGGAGGCCACCGTGATGATGTCGGGGGCGTGGCCGCCCCCGGCGCCCTCCGTGTGGTAGGCGTGGATGCCCCGCCCGGCGATGGCGGCCAGGGTGTCGCCCACGAAGCCGGCCTCGTTGAGGGTGTCGGTGTGGATTCCGACCTGGATGTCGTAGCGGTCGGCGACGGTCAGGCAGGTGTGGATCGCCTTCGGGGTCGTGCCCCAGTCCTCGTGCAGCTTCAGGCCGCAGACCCCGGCCAGGATTTGCTCTTCGAGCGGCGCGGCAGTCGAGGCGTTCCCCTTGCCGAGCAGGCCCCAGTTGACCGGCAGCCCCTCGGCCGCCTGGAGCATGCGCGCGATGTTCCAGGCGCCGGGGGTGCAGGTGGTCGCCCAGGTGCCGGTGGCGCTGCCGGTGCCGCCGCCGATCATCG
>DATAIT010000109.1 GCA_036262515.1 Acidimicrobiales bacterium
CGAGTTGCAGCTGACGGCGACGGACTCCGGCGGCACGTCCGATACGAAGAGCGTGCTGCTCTACCCGCAGACCGTCGCGCTGTCGTTCGCCACCCAGCCTTCCGCGCTCCGTCTGGTCGTGGGGAGCACGGAGGCGACGGCGCCGTTCAGCCGCACAGTGATCATCGGGTCGAGCAATTCGGTGAGCGCTCCGACGCCGCAGTTCCTGAACAACTCGGAGTACGCGTTCGACTCGTGGTCCGACGGCGGTGCCCAGAGCCACAACATCGTCGCCCCCGAGGCGCCGGCAACGTATACGGCCGAGTACGCACAGGCCGTCGACGCGACGGGGCCGGTGATCTCCTCGGTCGAGGTCGTCCGGCGGTGGACGGATGGCGCCACGATCACCTGGACGACCGACGAGCCGGCCGACTCGCAGGTGGAGTACGGGACGACCATGGCCTACGGCAGCGTGACGCCTCTGGGCTCGGCCCAGGTGACCGCACACACGCGCCGGCTGCGGAACCTCACTGCCGGCACGCTCTACACCTTCCGGGTGCGCAGTCGCGACGCAGCCGCGAACCTCAGCGTGTCTTCCAATTTCACCTTCCGCACCAAGCGCTGAACGGCGGCCGGCTCGCCGGCATGCAGGGCCGCCTCGCCGGGGGGCGTGGAGGCGTCCACTGCGCCGCCGACTACCTCGCCGCCGACTTCTTCGCCGCGGACGCCTTCTTTGCCCCGTCGGAGTTCCCGTCCGACATCCCCGCGTCGCCGTCGCTCTTGGCCGCCGCCTTCTTGGCCGGTGCCGCCTTGGATGCCTTCTTCACGGGCGTGGCGTGGTCGTGGTCGTGCGCCTCTCCCGCATGCTCCTGGTCGAAGTTCTCGTGCGGGTAGTGGGCGTGGCTGATCTGGGCGTGATCGTGCTCGTGGTCGTGGTCGGAGCTGAGGTGGTCGAACCCTCCGGCGATCCGGTTGTGGTTGTGGGTCACGTGATAGTGCCGGTGTGAATGCACCAGCGCCTCGTGCTCGTGGGACTCCCATTCCCCGTGCTGCTCGTGACCCTCGGCCATGTCCCCTCCTGAGATGTGAGTGTTCGTCGCAGTAGACCTACCCGGACGAGCTGCGGAGCAACACCCTACGACGCGGGGGCGGTGCCCCTCCTGCGGGTCAGAGCTCGATGGTCATCCCCTCGGCCGCCGCGCTGACGGGCACGGGGGCGTGCCGGTGGGCGGCGACGATCGCGTCGAGGTCGTCGTCGGTGCGCCGCGGATCGTGGTGGAAGAGCACGAGCCGGGAGGCTCCGGCCGCCTCGGCCAGGCCCACGGCGTACTCGACGGCCGAGTGGCCGAAGTGGGCCTTCGGGCCGTACTCGGCGGCCGTGTACTGCGCGTCGTGGATGAGCACGTCGGCGCCCCGCGCCAGGTCCAGCGCCGCCTCGTGATAGGCGCCGAGGCCGTCCGGTCCTTCTCCGCACCCGACGGGGCTGTGGTCCGACAAGTAGGCCACCGTGCCCGACCCTTCCGTGATGCGGTAGCCGAAGGTACGCCCTCCCTTGTGGGGAATCTCTTGCGCGTCGACGTCGAAGCGCTCGATGCGGTGCAGTCCTGGCTCGAGGGCGTCGAAGATCCACTGGCCGCGGAGCTGGCTCGGTGTCACGGGGAAATGGGGCGGTGATATCGCTCGTTCGAGCACCTGCTCGGGGTCGCCCTGGCCCGGCATCACCACCGTGACACGGCTGTCGGGGTGGTCGCCGGCGGAAAAGAACGGCAGCCCGTGGGTGTGGTCCCAGTGGAGGTGTCCGAGAAGGATGGTGCCGGTGAACGGGCGACCCTCCATGTGGCGGGCCAGCACCTGCAACCCGGTACCGGCGTCGAGGACGAGCACGGGGTCCTCGCCATCGTGGGCGACGGCGACGCACGACGTGTTGCCGCCGTACCGCACGAAGTCAGCTCCCGGCGCGGGCGTCGAGCCGCGGACGCCGCAGAAGAGCAGGCGCAACTACTGCTCCTCGCGGCGGTGCGATCGGCTGACCTCGCTCAGCGCCGCCGGGTCGATCTGGTCGCCGGCCGCCACCGCGACCTTGCACGGGGTGACGGCCCGCAACGACGACGTGCGCAGCCCGCCCTCGAGCAACGCCCGCTCCCCGAGCAGCGCGCCGGGCCCTACGGTGGCGATCTCATTGCCGTCGACGACGACGGCCAGCACGCCGTCGAGGAGCAGGAACAGGTCGGTGCCCTCGAATCCCTGGCGGGTGAGGAAGTCACCCTCGGAGAGACGGTCGACCTTGGGCTTGGAGCCCTGGCGCATGATCTGCACCGACAGCTGGCGCTCCAGCTCCGTCTCCACCGCCGTCACCAGCGCTGGCGTCTCCTCGTCTCCCCACGGGCTGTGCTGTCCGTGGGCCTCGCGGTACCACGTCTCGAAGTCGATGAGCCCGGTCTTGGCCGCCAGCCGTCCGTCGGGCCCGTAGATCCAGTGGCGGGGGAACGTGCTGGCGCCGACGACCTCGTGCTCGCTGCGGCCGTCGGCATGGATGGTCAGCGCCAGCGTCGACCAGGCGGTGGGTGCGCTCAGGGCGAAGGCCTTGCCCCGCACCCGGCGCGGCGCCGGGACGCCGGTGCGCCCGCCGGACGTCTGGACGAAGCGCACGGACGTTCCGGTCACCTCCGGTACCGGGCGGATGTCGGGATAGGCCACGGCGGCGAACGTCGTCCGCAGCGAACCGAGCCGTAACGTGGTGGCGCCGATGTGGCCTCCTCCCTCCTGGCCGTAGCCCACCACCAGCCCGTCCTTCACCTCGATCCAGGCCCGGAGCTCGTTGGCGAAGCGGAACGCATCGGCCCGCCGCAGGGCTTCTAGGTCGTCGACCACGTCGGGTGGCGGATTGTCGTAATGGGCCAGCCCGATCTCGAACGGCAGCTTGGTGGTCAAGCCCTCGATGGCTTCCGACGGGATCCACGAGATCGAGATGACCGAGGACTCGATGCGCACGGGCCGCTTCCTTTCTGACCAGCCGGCCGGTCCTGCGACGCCGAGGTGAGGCACGCCGGCTCGTGCGCCACCCGATGGTTCGCCAAGTCAAGCATCCGCAGCCGTCGCGCCTGTGCCCTGGCAGACTCCCCGCAGCAATCGAGAACAGGAGAGGTCATGCGTGCGCTCTCGTTCCGTCCGTCGCTCACCCTTCGGGGCAGGAAGTTCAAGGGACTGCGCGGATGGGCGGGCAAGCCCCTGCACCCCCCGCTCACCGACGTGCCGGTGGGGGCGTACGTCCTGGTGGCCGCCTTCGACGTGCTGTCGTACCTCGGCAAGGACGAGTTGTGGTCTCGCGACCTCTACCGGGCCGGCACGTTCACGATGGTCGGCGGCGCGGTCGTGTCCGTGTTCGCCGCCCTCACCGGGTTCTGGGACTGGCTGAAGTCGACGCAGAAGGGAACGCAGGCTCGGCGCACGGCCAACGCGCACGCGTGGACGATGGTCACCGTCACTGCCCTCGTCCTCGTCGACATCGTGATGCGCTGGTTCCTCTACGAGTTCGTCCGCTACACGCCGCCGAGGGTCCTGGTCGTGTCCCTTGCCGTCGCCGCCCTCACCTTCGTCGGGGGCACCATCGGCGGCTCGCTCGCCTACGACTACGGCTTCAACGTGGAGACGTCCGGCGATCACCCGGTCTGGCACGTCTCCGAGGTCGACGTGATGCCGGGGGACAAGGAGCACCCGACTGGCGCCTGACGGCGCGCCCTCCGTGGGGCGCCGTCCTGTACCATCCGCGGTGCGGCGGGCCGACACCCGGCAAGGAGCACCCGCTATGGATGAAGAGGTCGACGGGCCCTCCGCCCGCTATGCGCGGGCGGTGGCGGCGTTCGGCGCCCTCGTCCACGCCGTTTCGCCCGAGCAGTGGGGCGACGGAACACCGTGCGCCGGTTGGAACGTCCGTCAGCTGGTGAACCATGTGGCCGGCGAGAACGCATGGGTCGTACCGCTGCTCGAAGGGCGCACGATCGACGACGTCGGATCGTCTCTCGACGGCGACCTGCTCGGCGACGACCCGTCGGCGCGGTGGGACGACCTTGCCGAGGCGGCGGTCGCCTCGGCGGCGGCCGACGGGGTGCTCGATCGCGTCGTCCACGTGTCCTACGGCGACATCTCCGGGCATGAGTACCTGTCGCAGGTCGCCGTCGACCACGTCGTCCACGCGTGGGACCTGGCACGCGGCATCGGCGCCCCCGAGCAGCTCGACGACGACCTGGTGGCGTTCGCCCACGGCTACCTGGAGCCGCAAATCGAGGAGTGGCGGAGCGCCGGCGCCTTCGGTGCGAAGGTAGCCGTCCCCGCGGACGCCCCGCTCCAGTCGCAGCTGCTTGGCCTCACCGGCCGGCAGGCCTGAGGGTCCGGGGCCTGACGGAATGGCCGGGATTCGTCGCCACTGGGGAGATCGTCCGAATCTACGGTTTGACCCGACGGCGACGGGGCAAGGTGGTGCTGTGGGGGTCCGGCCGACGGTGCTCGTCATCGATGACGACTCGAGCATGCGGCGCCTGGTGCGTACGGGCCTCGAACTCGAGCACCTGCGGGTGATCGAAGCGGCGTCGATCGCCCAGGTCCGTGCGGTACTCGGCGAGTCGGTGGACGGCGTCGTCCTCGACCGCCAGCTGGCCGACGGCGACGGCCTGTCGGTCGTCCCCGAGCTCACGGCGCGCTGGCCGCGCGTGCGCATCGTCGTGCACACGGCGTTCGGGGAGAGCCCGGTGGCCGAGCATGCGCCCCCCGGCGGCACGCTGCTGCCCTCGGTCCACAAGGGTGACGTGGTGGGCATCGTCGAGGTCCTCGGGCTCACCGTCCACGAGGAGACCCCGCCGTGTCCCGTGCCGCAGGTCACCGGCGAACAGACCGACCTGCTCAAGCAGCGGTGGGCCGAGCTGTGCCGCTGGGATCCGGCCCTCCCGCCCGACGCCGAGCCCGCCCTGGCCGACTCGATGGTGCGCGCCCTGGGCGCAGCCTTCGAGCGACCGCAGCCATTGGGATGGGGCCTCGATCCGGCCATGGAATCGACCGCCGAGGCCTTCGCCGTCAACGCCGGCAGCGTCGACGCCGCCCTTGCCCAGCTGGTGTGCCTCCACGACGCCTTCCTCCGCATCGTCGTGGAGGAGATCTCTTCACCCGACGAGCGGGACGAGGCACGCGGCCGGCTCGACATGATCATCCACCGCACGATGGTGGTGGCCGGGCAGGCCTCGGTCCGCCAGTTGGCCGAGGACGCGCTCACCGACGCGCTCACCGGCATACACAACCGGCGGGCGTTCGAGTTGGACCTCGAGCGCGAGGTGGCGCGCGCCCGCCGACACCGCCGGCCCTTGAGCCTGGCCGTCATCGACGTCGACGGTCTCAAGGCGATCAACGACCACCGGGGACACGGCGCGGGTGACGAGGCACTGCGAGCGGTGGCCGATGCGCTCGGCGAGACCGCCCGCCAGGAGGACGTGCCGTACCGGATCGGAGGCGACGAGTTCGCGCTGATCCTCGTCGACGCCGACGTGGCCGACGAGGACGTGGTGGTCGATCGCCTGCGCAGCGCGGGTGCCCCGGCGTGCAGCGTCGGGCTGGCGACGCTCCCGGTGGACGGCGTCGCCGAAGGCGAGGAGCTGCTGCACCAGGCCGACGAGCGTCTCTACGAGCGCCGCCGCCGCCGTGTCCGCCAGCTCACCGCCCCCGACGTCTGACTCCGACGGCTCCGCCTCCGGGCCACGGGCACGCGTGCCACGTCGCCGCACCGGCGGTCCTTCGGGGACCGGGGCGGCGTTTCGGGACGGCCAGCCTCAGGCGGCCTGGGTCGCGCCGGCTGACGCCAGGTCGAGGGTATCGACGGCACCATCGGAGCCAAGGGCCCGCCGGCGGCGCAGGCTCGGCGCGCCCAGGGCGGCCAGCGCCACGGCCAGGCTCACGCCACCGCTGAGGGCGAGGCCGGCGCGGGCGCCCCAGTGCTCCGACACGAAGCCGAGCAGCGGGCCGCCGAGGGGCGTGGAGCCGAGGAACACCAGGCCGTAGAGGGCCATGACCCGACCGCGCATGGCCGGCGACGAGTTGAGCTGGAGCGTGGCGTTGGCGGTGGCCAGGAAGAGCATGACCGACACGCCGACCGGCACCAGCAGCACGGACACGGTGACGGCCGTCGGTGCCATCGCGGTGACGAGGGTGAGGGCGCCGACAGCGACGGCCGACCCGACCAGGCGGGCCCGGGTCGGCCGGGCCCTCGACGCCGCGAACAGGGCGCCCAGCAGCGATCCCAGCGCCATGACGCCGGTGAGGGTGCCGTAGAGGGTGGCCCCACCGTGCAGTGCATAGCGGGCAAGTACCGGCAACACGACGTTGAAGTTGAAGCCGAACGTGCCGACGACGGCCACCAGGATGAGCGGCGAGCGCAGCTCGGGCGTCCGCCACACGTGGCGCAGGCCCTCGCGGATCTGGCCGGGCCGGCGGCCACCGCCCTGCTCGGCGCCGGCCGGCTCGCGGTAGAGCTCATCGGGTCGCATGGCCCACAGGGCGCCGATGACGACCAGATAGGACACGGCGTTGACCAGAAAGGCGGGGGCGACGCCGGCAGTGGAGATGACCGCCCCGGCCGCCGCCGGTCCGACCAGCCTGCCGGCGTTGAACATGGCGCTGTTGAGGCCCACGGCGTTGGGCACCTCGTCGGGCCCCACCATCTCGGTCACGAAGGCCTGGCGTGTCGGCATGTCGACGACCTGCACCAGACCGAGGAGGAAGGCCAGCACGTACACCATCCACAGCTCGACCACGCCGGCCACCACCAGGCTCCACAGCGTGACGGCGAGCACGGCGGCCACCGCCTGGGCGGCCATCAGGACCCGGCGCTTGTCGAAGCGGTCGGCGATGACGCCGCCCCACATGCCGAACAGCAGCATGGGAAGGAACTGGAGGGCGACGGTGACGCCCAGGTCGAAGCCGCTGTCGGTGAGGGTGAGCACGAGCCAGCTCTGGGCCACCTGCTGCATCCACGTGCCGGACACTGACACCAGCTGGCCGGTGAAGAACAGCCGGTAGTTCCGCACGCGCAGCGAGCGGAACGTGTGCCGGGTGGCGTTGCCGACGGCCAGGCGCGCCCCACCGTCACCGAAGGGGCTCCGGGTGAAACTCACTCGGGCACCTCCAGCAGGTGCTCCAGGGCGTCGGCGGCGGCGGCCAGGATGGCTTGGTCGGCAGGGGTGAGCGCTCCCATGCGAGCGGCCAGGTAGGCGTCCTTGCGGTGGCGGCTGCGGTCGATGAAACGCAGGCCGTCGGCCGACACGGCCACGCGCGCCACCCGCCGGTCGGCCGGGTCGGCGCTGCGGGTCACCAGACCCAGGTCCTCGAGGGAAGCCACGATGCGGGTCATGGTGGGGGGCTTCACCCGCTCGGCCGCCGACAGCTCTCCCAGGGTGAGCGGTCCGCGTCGAGCCAGCGACGACAGCGCCGACAGCTGGGAGGCGGTGACGTCGGCGTCGGCCTGCTGGCGGAGGCGCCGGGCCAACCGCATCACCGAGAGGCGAAGGCGGGCGGCCAGCTCGTCATCGACCGCGTCGACCTCGGACTTGCCGGGCCTGGCGCCGGCCGGAGGGGGCGTCGCTGCGGTCGGTTCGGCGGTCACGGGTGCCATGTTCCCACCAACTACTTAGCAAGGCGAACTATTTCCTTCCGGTGAGGTTTCAAGGGTTCCGCGAGGTCTGCCGAAACCACTCTGGGTGGTCAATACCGGCCGCCTGGAAAGAAAGGAGCCCCCACGTGGCCGACGCGGTGCCTCGAGCAACGGAATCCGAGAGCCCCTGTCGAGTGCTCCTGGTGGACGACGACCCCGACATGCGGGGGCTCCTCGAGATCATGCTCGCCGAAGACGGTCGCTTCGCCGTCGTGGGACACGCGACCGACGGCGCCCAGGCGCTCCGCCTGGCCGCCTCCGAGCGGCCCGACGTCGTGGTCCTCGATCTCCAGATGCCCGGCATGGACGGCCTGACTGCGCTGCCGTTGCTGCGGGCCAGCCTGCCCCACGCCCGCATCGTGGTGGTCTCGGCCTTCCCCGACCCCCTCACGCTGGCCGATGCCATCGCCCAGGGCGTGGACGGCTACATCGACAAGAGCCGTACCTGGTGCGAGTTGGTCCCGACCCTGGTCGGGCTCTGCGCGATGGTCTGAGCAGGTCGGTCGCGACGGGGTCGCCCGGGCGACGCTGCTCCCAACACGATCTGGCGACCGGGCCGCCGGTAGCATGCGCGGCGTGACGGCGCCCCGTTCCACGCCGGCCGGAGGGCGGCGCGGCCGGCGCCCGTCGTCGAAGGGGTCGGCGGGCGCCATCGCCTCCGTGCGATGACGGTGCGGCTGCGCTTCTCGCCGTCCCCCACGGGCTACTTCCACGTCGGAGGGGCGCGCACGGCGCTGTTCAACTGGCTGGAGGCCCGACGCCAGGCCGGCACCTTCATCCTGCGCATCGAGGACACAGACCTCGAGCGCAACCGGCCCGAGTGGGTGGACGGCATCCAGTCGGCCATGCGCTGGCTCGGCCTCGACTGGGACGAAGGCCCGTACTTCCAGTCGCAGCGGGCCCAGCTCTACGAGGCGGCGGCCGCTGGGCTCGCCGCCACCGGGCAGGCGTACTACTGCGACTGCACGCGCGACGCCGTCGACGAGCGCACGCGAGGGCGGCCGACGCCTGGTTACGACGGCTTCTGTCGCGACCGCGGGCTCGAGCGCCGACCAGGCCGAGCCCTCCGCTTCCGGGTGCCCGACACCGGCGCGACGACCGTCGTGGACGTCGTGCGCGGGACCCCGACGTTCGAGCACGCCACCATCGAGGACTTCGTCATCGTCCGCTCCAACGGCACGGCGCTGTTCGTGCTGGCCAACGTGGTGGACGACGTGGACATGGGCATCACCCACGTCGTGCGGGCCGAGGAGCACCTGCCCACCACTCCCAAGTACGTCTTGCTCCACCGGGCGTTGACGGGCGGCGGCGACCTGCCGGTGTTCGCCCATGTCCCGGTGCTCGTCGACGAGCGCCGCCAGAAGCTGTCGAAGCGCAAGCACCGGGTCGCCCTCGAGGACTACCGCGACCAGGGGATCCTGGCGGAGGCGATGCGCAACTACCTCGTGCTGCTCGGCTGGGCGCCCGGCGGCGATCGGGAGGTGCTCACGCTCGACGAGATGCTGGCCGAGTTCCGGCTGGAGGACGTGAACTCGTCGCCCGCCTTCTTCGACGAGCGCAAGCTCCTCCACTTCAACGGTGAGTACATCCGGGCTCTGGGCGTCGACGACTTCATCGCGCGGGCCCAGCCGTTCCTCGCCGGCGGGCCATGGTCGGCGGAGGACTACGACCCCGGCGCCTTCGCCGCACTGGCCCCGTTGGTGCAGGAACGGGTCAAGACGCTCGCCGAGGTGGTCCCCATGGTGGACTTCCTGTTCCTGCCCGAGGCGCCCATCGACCCCAAGGCGTGGGGTAAGCGGGTGGCCCGCGCCGCCTCGGCCCGGGAGATGCTCGAGGCGGCGTTGGAGTCGTACGGCTCGGTGCCGTGGGAGGCCGAGTCCCTGCACGAGGCGACGGCGGGCTTCGGCGAGAAGCTCGGGCTGACCCTCGGAAAGGCGCAGTTCCCGATCCGCGTCGCCGTCACCGGGCGCGACGTGGGACCGCCGCTGTTCGAGTCGCTCGAGGTGCTCGGACGGGAGCGCTCCCTGGAGCGGCTGCGCGCCGCTCTCGAGCGCATGGACGAGCCGGAACCGGTCGGCCCGATCGGTCCCGTGGCCGGGCCGGGGAAGTAGCGGGCTCGTCGTCGTGGTCCGCCTGGCGCTGAAGGTCACGGCCGGGCTGACGGCGGTCGGGTTCCTCTACCTGGCCGTCACCTTCGTCCAGGTACTGCAGGCCTCGGGGCGCGACGAGGCTCGCTCCGTGCAAGCGATCGTCGTCCTCGGGGCCGCCCAGTACAACGGCCGGCCGTCACCGGTGCTGCGGGCCCGGCTCGACCATGCCGCCGAGCTCTACCGCCGGGGCCTGGCCGCCAACGTCGTGGTCACCGGAGGCAAGCAGGCGGGGGACAGGCAGACGGAGGCGACCGTGTCCGCCGACTACCTCATCGGTCACGGTGTGCCGGAGGATGCCATCCTGCGGGAGGTCCAGGGTCGGTCGTCGTGGCAGCAGTTGGCGGCAGCCGCCGCCTTCCTCAAGAAGCGGGGAATCACCAAGGTCCTGCTGGTGTCGGACGGCTTCCACAGCGCTCGGATCGCCGCCATCGCCCACGAGCTCGGACTGGAGGGCTACACGTCACCGGCTAGGGGCTCGCCGATACGCGGAGCGGGCAAGCTGCCCTACGTCGGCAAGGAGACCCTGGCCGTGGCCGCCGGCCGCATCCTCGGCTACCGGCGCATGGCCGGCATCTCGACGGCCGCGTCGTCGTCGATGGGGCAGGTCGCCGTTCCGGTCGCACGGGCGTCGTCGACCGTGGCAGCCAGCGGCTAATCTGCGGGACGCCCGTTCGGGGGTGGTGTAATCGGCAACACAACAGGTTCTGGCCCTGTCATTGGGGGTTCGAGTCCTCCCCCCCGAGCTGATCGCCGACGCGAGCCGGCGGTCGTGGCCCCATCGTCTAGAGGCCTAGGACACCACCCTCTCAAGGTGGCGACACGGGTTCGAATCCCGTTGGGGCTGCGAAGGAGGCATCGTACGAAGCCGAGGCACGGCGTCAATTGGTCCGCCCGGGTCTGATGGAGGGTCTCGTCACGCACTCATGGGGCCGATCTGGCGTGCCCTCGCGTGCCGGGCCCGAGCAGGGAGACCCGAGTGCGTTCTCGACGGGTCGGCGCGTGCGACGGCCTCCGGAGTAGTCAAGGCGCGGCTCCCGCTCGGTCACGCCGGGATCGACGTTACCGACGCCGGCTCGGTTTCACCCCATGCCGACTCGTTCGGCGCATGGGGGGCGGGCAGCAGGCCGCAGTGGGGTGGAGGCCAGATCGATGGGACTCCCGTTGGTGCCATCCGGAAGCTCTTGACGGCCTCCTGGCCCTCGACGGGCAACCCCCCGTGGGGCGAGCTCGTGAGACCCCACCCGTTTCGTCGACCTGTACGAGACATGTCGCGATCGGCCGGCCGACAGCTGGGGCTTGTGCCGAGGAGGAGGAACGAACCTATCGCGGCTCCGTGCGGAGTCGCTTCAGGAACCGTTCCGGGTCCCGGTCGTAGAACGTCATGGTCGTGATCGGCGGGGAGTACACGTGGACGCTGAGGGCCAACTCGGTACCCGGGTTGGTGACCTCGTGCGCCCGCGACGCCGGTACGGGGACGGAGCGCCCGGGCCCAAGCCGGCGCGACCGGAGGTGGTGAGGACGATCGAGGTCGGTGTATTCCTCGTGTAGGCGGCCCCGCACGACATGGATGGCGCCCGCCGACCCACCGTGGTCGTGGAGGTCAAGGCCGCTCGTGCGCGCCCAGGCGATGAGCCAGGCCTCGTGCGTGGGCGTCTCCAGCAAGCGGACGAAGCCGCGGTCCTCCCCACGCTCGATCGTGACCTCGTCTCCCCGCACGGCGGACCCAAGACGCCGCGCCAGGGCGGCGAGCTCACGGCTGTCCAGGGTGCCCGGCGTCTGTATGAGCACGGTCACGCCGGCGCCTCGGCGCCGGCCGCACCGGGCCCTTTCGCCCTCACCGATGGGTTGGCGCACCGCTCGCACACCGTCTCGGGGATCATGCCGGCGCGCATGAGGGCGGCGAACACCTTGCAGCCGACACACAGCCCGAGAGCGGTCTCCAGCGACGCGAAAACGACCATGAGCCCGAGCAGGACCTGGGCCGCGCCCCAATGGTCGAGCCCGAGGGCAAGCACTGCGGCGACCGTCGACACGACGGCCCCGACCCCCTGCGCGAATCGCTTGGGTGGGCCGGCGACAAATCTTGGACGTACGCCGAGGTGGGGCCTGACCACGCGGGTCACCAGCAGGCCCAGCGGACTGAGCGTCGGGCCGGTGAGCACCCTGGCCACGAAGCCATAGGCGAGCAACACCGTCAGCCAACGAAACTCGAAGACGAGCGACGCCGCGGCCATGGCCACCACGCCGGCAGCCACCAACCGGGCCGACACCTCGTCGACGGGGTCCGGGAACGAGAACAGCGAGCGGGCCTGTGTCATGACGGCTGGAAGCCGGTGAGCTCGGCGGTGTACTCGGCGTCGTAGGTGAAGTCGGCCACAAGCACCCTCCGGGAACCGTGGAACCGCTCCGTCCACCGCACCCACGTCCCGATGCCCGGGTCGTACCAGTAGCGACGGGTACGTTCCACCTGTTCTGCGCCACCCGGATCGGTGGCCCGCCTGAGGTCGACGACCCATGTGTTGCGGGGCTGGCCGAGCACGGTGACCTGCTCGCGGCCGGAGACCGTCGCCGTCCACCGCTCGAGCCTGGTGGCCTGACCCGAGCCGTCGACAGCCGAGCTGTTCCCCGACGCCGTGGCGCCCTCCACCAGGGGCCAGGGCACCTGCACCATCGGAGGCGAGTAGCTGCCCTCGCTCGTCTGGGTGATCGCCCCGAAGCTGATAGAGCCGGCCTCGAAGGTAAAGGCGACTCCGTCCTCGTCGTAGCGCACGATGGTGCGCTCCTCATGGTCGTCGGACATGCGCACGTCCAACACCCGTTCGTTGCCGGCGACCTTCGGGTCACCGTGGACGACGACACCGAGGGTGGGCGGGAAGGCCCTCCCGCCGAAGCCGGTGGCCGACTCGGAGCCCCGAACCGAGTAGGTGTAGGTGCCGTAAGCAGGCGCCTTCGGGGTAGTGGCGGCGGCGGCGGCGGGCCCGGTCGTGGCGGTGGTTCGGGCCGCCGCGGCCGGAGGAGTGGTGGCGGGAGACGGGGCGGATGGAGCGGCCGGGCCGGAGGGCGAGGCAGTCGGTGCAGTCGGTGCCACCGGTGAGGGGGACGGCGAAGAAGTTGTGACCGCGACGTCACCGTACGGGTACGGGCGGCCGTCCCTGCCCGCCACGGCCAGGTCATCGGCGGTCTGGAACCGGCCGCCGTCGGTGAACGAAGGACCCCGGCGGCTGCGCACGCCCACCTGGTAGGCGCCTGCCAACCCGGCCACCAGCAGCATTGACACCGCTACGAAGACGGTCCGCTGGAGCCGTGGCGGCGGCGCTCCCCGGGCGCGATCGCCGCGAATTGGACTTGCGTTTGTGGTCACGGATCAAATATTACTAACTAGGTCAGCTTTACTGTCAACCCGCTGGAGGATCCCGTGCCGCCCCGTTCCCGTCTCCGAAGCTGGCGCCTGCCGCTCGCCGTGTCGCTCTTGGCCGCCTGCCTCGGCCTCGTGGCCACCGACACCACCACCGCCCAGACACCGGTGCACGAGATCCTCTCGACCGTGCACACCGCAGCCGGACCGGTGTTCACCGCGACCAACCACCTCCTCTCCGACAACAACCCCGCCGCCGGCGAGTACCTGGTCGTGTGGGCAGGCGACGTCAACGTGGGCGACAACACGACCAACGCCCTGGTCGACCGGGCCACCACCATCGGCCTCAACCTGGAGCGGCTCAAGAACGTGGAGTTGCCTGACCTGGCGCCGGGCAACGACTTCCTGGCCGTCATCGACGCCGACCCCACGTCGTCGCAGTACGGCCGGGTCGTCAACACCGTGACGCTCAGCCCGGTGCCGGAGAACGAGCCCCACCACATGCAGTACGTGTGGCACAAGGGCAACCGGATCTACGCCGGCGGCCTCTACACCGACACGACCTACGTGTTCGACGTCGACGCCCTGCCCGTCGTCAAGCTCACCGGTGTCAACCTTCCCACCGACACGCCGTGCGGGTCGGTGCCCGACGCCTACTGGGTGCTCGAGGACGGCACCGCCTACGGCACCTACATGGGCGGGCCGGACATCCCCGGCCCGTGCCTGTACACCAACGGCGAGACCCGCATCGGCAACGGCTTCGCCGGCTCGCCCGGCTCGCTGGTACGGATCGGCACGGACGGCCAGACCCTGGCCGAGGTGCCCGCCGACACCGACACGCCGGTCGACCGCGACCCCGTGCGGTGCCCCGGGATCCCGACGGTGGTGCCCACCTGCGCCAACCCGCACGGCATCCAGGTGCGCGAGGACCTCGACGTGGCCGTGACCTCGGACTACGCCGAGCCCAAGAACGTGCCCATCGCCGATCCCCTCCAGCCCGTCGACGCCCACATCTTCCGCGACACCGTCCGCCTGTGGGACATCAGCGACCGCAGCAACCCGAAGGTGGCCAACGTCTCGGCCATGCCCGACGGCCCCCGCAGGGAGCGCAACCCCGGCCACGAGGAGCCCCGCGGCATCATGGAGGTGACGGTCACCAACCGCCCTCAGCACCGCGGCGCCTTCGCCGAGTCGATGTGCGGCGGCGTCATCTACTACACGCCCGACATCACCAGCCGGGCCCCGGTCTGGCGAGAGGTCTTCGACGACACCGCGGCGGCCACCCGGATCAACCCACGAGTGGGTGAGGGCGGCGGTTGCGACGGCGGCGGTTGGGTGCAGACCAGCGGCGACGACCGCTACCTGTACCACGCCGTGATCGGCCGGGGACCGGGCTCCCTCGGCGCCCAGGACACGGGCTCGGCCAAGATGGTCTACGTCCTCGACGTCCGCAAGCTGCTGGCCTCCGGGACCTCACCGTCGTGCTCCATCGACGCCATCAGCGAGGTGGCGACCGGGGGCCAGGAAGCCGACTGCCCGACGCTGGTCGACGTGCTCGAGGTCCCGGACACCACCTCGGGCGGTCCCCACTGGGGGGCGCTCGACAACTTCGCCAGGCGGGCCGACGGCACCTACTCGGAGACGGCGACGGAGTCCCGCATCGCCGTGTCGAACTACTTCGTCTCCCGGTCGGGCGTCGACGGCAACCACAAGGTGTGCATGGTCGACATCGCCGGCGACGGGTCGCTCGCCTTCGACGACCGGTTCCTCGACGAGCACGAGGGGACGCCGTGCGTGGACTTCAACCGGACGGCGTGGCCCCACGGCGACACCGGTGGGGCCAAGCCGCACTCGCAGCTGTTCGTCGTGCGCAACGACCGGATCACGACGGCGCCACCGCCGGCCCGGGTGACCGGTGCGGCTGCGCCGGCGGCGAAGGCGACTGTCACCGCTGCTGCGCCGGCCCCCGGCCCGGCGCCCGGCACACCGCCGCCGACGGCTGCTCCGGCCCTGCCGGCCAGCCTGGCCGCCTCGCAACGGCGCCCCGCTCGTACGCCACCGGCCCCGCTGGCCGGGCTGGCCGTGGTCCTGGCGGCCGGCGTGGGGCTGGCGTCGCTGGCGACCGGATGGTCCACCCGCCGCCGCCGTGCCTGACCCTCGATCGGCCCTCCGCCGGCATGCCACCCGGTGGAGGGCCGGCCTCGGTGCCGTCGCCGCGACGCTGTGGTCGGCCCTCGTCTACGCGCCGCCCGCCGCCGCCCATACGGCGGTGGGCGACAGCGGCGCCGAGGGCTGGACGCCGGACTGGCGGGCATTCGCCCTGGGCCTGGCCATGGTGGCGGTCGCCTGTCTGGCCGGTCGCCTGGTCGCCGGTGGGGCGCCTGCGGGGCCGTGGCGGGACGGCGCCGGTCGAGGAGCGGCCGTCGGCGCCGCGGCGATGGCGTCCGGCGCCCAGCTCAACCGGGTGGCCCTCGTGGTGGCCGTCGCTGCGGCGGCGGCTGTTGCCGCTGCCCCGGCTGTGTCCCGCTGGCGTCCCCTGATCGCCGTCGTGCTCCTTGCCGTCGTGGAAGCCGGAGGCTCGGGTGCCGTCGCCGTCGCCGACCGGGGTCGCGGCGTGGTCCACGTCGTTGCTGCCGCGTTGTGGATCGGTGCCCTCGTCGAGGTGGCGGCGGCGTGGCGCCGGGGCGCCGCCGCCGGGCGCCGGGCGGCAAGGCGGGTGGCGGCGCCGGCCGCCGCCCTGCTGGCCGTCATGGTCGCCACCGGGGCGGTGGCCGCGACCGAGCATCTGGGGGACGCCCAGCTCGCCGCCGGTACCTGGTGGGGCCGCATGCTCGCCCTCAAGGTGACGCTGGTGGCCATGGCCGCCGCGCTCGGCGCCCTGGTCCGCCGGCGGTGGGTGCCTCGGCTCGAAGCGACGGTGCTGGCCGGCGCCGCCTGCATCGGCCTGGTGCTGGCCGCGCTCGGCGGTCCGCTGTCGGGCGATCCACCCGCCGGTCCGTTGTTCCTGGCCCGAAACGGGGCAGCGGTGGTGGTCACCCCCCTCGCACCCGGCCCCAACACCGTCCTCGTGCGCCACGGCGGCGACGATGTGGTGGTCGAGGTGGATGGACGGGTGGTGGCCGTGACGGCCGGGCCCGGAGGCCTCTCGCGCGCGCCGGTGGACCTGGCGGCCGGGCGCCACACCGTGCGGGCCCTGGGCATCACCACCGACGTCATCGTTCGGTCGAGCGACGCGGCAACCGTGCTGCGGGCGGAGCTTCCCGCCGACGGCGGTGAACCGGGCTGCCTCGACCGCCTGGCCGGCGCGGCAGCGGGCGCCGCCGCCCTGAGCGGAGCGGGCGTACCGGTGCGGCTGGAGGTGTCGCTCGGCGGCGGGCACTGCCGCCTTCCCGGGCAGGAGCCATGGGCCGGACGCGCCTCGGAGACGGTGACTGCCTCGCTCGACGCGCTCGCCGCCCGTGGTGCGGACGGGCTGCCGGCCATCGTGGTTGACGGCGACCCACGTGCTGGGACCCTCGTTGCGGCGGTGACGGCCCTTCGACCGGGCGCGACCATTGCCGAGGCGGGAAGCCTGCCGGTCGCGGGAGCGACGGGACCTGTCATCGTGGCCACCAGTCCTCGCGGAGCCCGGGCAGCTGTTGCCGCGGCTGTAACCGCGACGCGAGGGGTGGCACCGGTCGTGCTGGCCCCGTGGCTCCTCGACGCCGGCCTCATCGCCGGACTGGCCGACGACCGGATCGGCGTGCTCGTGGCGGCGACGCGCGACCCGACCTCGGCCGGCGCCGTTGAGTACCGCCGGGCGACCGCCGGCCAGGAGGGCGGTTTCCCGGCCACCGCCGACGGGTGGGAGGGTTATGAGACGGCCGTCACCGCCGCAACCGGTCGCATCTTCCCTCCACCCTCGCCCGGGCTGTTCGGCTTGTCGCGGGTCGCCGTCCTCCCTCCTTCGTTCGGGCAGGGCCATACCAGCACCGCCGGCTGGGCGCCCGGCGTCGCCATGGTGCGTGTGGGCTGAGTGCTCGTGGTCACGCGTCCCACGCGCCGGGGGCTCCCGCCAGGCGGGCGATGTCGTCCGGCAACGAGCCTTGGGCCAGGTCGTCGATCGTCACCCGGTCGAGCACGGACCGGAGGGCGGCACGAACGGCGATCCACAGGGAGACAAATGGCTCACGCACGCCCTCCGCCGGCAACTCGTGCGGTCTGACACCTCGCACCGACGCCAGTGGCCCCTCCAGCACCCGGATGACCTCGGCGACAGTGATCTCTGCCGCGGGACGGGCGATCATCCATCCACCGTCCGGCCCGCGGCGGCTCTTCACCAGGCCACCGTTGCGGAGGTCGGCGAGGATGTCGTTGAGGAACTTGGGAGGCATTCCGCCCTCAGTGGCCAGCGCCTCGCGAGTGACGGGGACGCCGGGGCGGTCGCGCTCCGACGACGCCAGGGCGACCAGGGCCCGTACGCCATAGTCGACGCCGTGGGAGATCCTCAACGGTCTCGACGACGCTGACGGATGCTGGAAGAGGACGTGATCACGTCTCCACAGTGCCCGAGGATCGCGTCCGCAGGGTGTGATTGCGCGCGGCATGGCCTCCCCAACCCGGGCGTGGCCATGCCGCCGCGGGTACGAGCTGGCGCGAGACTTCCCCGATGAACGGTCGCACCGCCAAGATCGATGCGGTATTGGCGGAGGCCCGCCGGGGGCTTCCTCCTCGACCGACTGCTGCCGAGCTTCCTCTGCTCCTCTCGCGCCGCGCACTGGTCGTCGACATCCGTCCGACCGAGCAGCGGCTCCACGACGGCGAGCTGGCAGGAGCGATCGTGATCGACCGCAACGTTCTCGAGTGGCGGCTCGACCCCACGTCGCCTCACCGCATTCCAGAGGCAACCGACTCGGCGCTCGAGATCGTCCTCGTGTGCAACGAGGGATATGCCTCGAGTCTCGCCGCAGCCAGTCTGCAGCGGCTGGGTCTGCGTGGCGCCACCGACCTCGATGGTGGATTTCAAGCCGTCCTATCCGCCAACGCCACCCTCCTCGACGAGTCAGCGGTGGCCCCTCCGCCCGAACCCTGAGGTCCGCCCTGCTCGCGGCGTGTCCCTGTGGCCAGGCGGCGGCCCGCATGTGGCGTGACCCCCTGAGATCGGTCCACCTGATGTGTCCCCCTCCCGTTCGACCGGGGTTGTGAGACTGGCGGCCAACCTCGAGGAGGAAGGCCGTGCCCCATTCGTATGCGCCGCAGTTCCGGGCGATGGTCGTAGACCAGGTTCTCGCCGGCAGACG
>DATAIT010000110.1 GCA_036262515.1 Acidimicrobiales bacterium
CGACGTGGACCAGCTCGTGCACCAGCGTCTCCACCTGCTGCTCACGCCCGTAGCGGCCCAGCCGGCTCTCCTGGATGAACACACGGGGAGAACTGGCGTCGAAGTCCTCGTCGGGGAGGACCCGGTAGCCGGCGAAGGCCACGAACTTGTCCAGGTCGACGGTGGACTCGAGCAGCCGCTCGAGCTCGTCAACCGAGCCCGGAAGGACCACAGGGACGTGTCCCGACCAGGGCCGATCCCACCGCCCGCTGAACACGGCGACGGCCTCCTCGACGATGGCGGCCAGGGCGGCGGCCCGCTCCGCCTGTTCGGGGTGGCTGAGAACGAGGACGTGCTCCGTGCGCTCGACCCGCACGGGACCGGAGTCCCACAGCTGGCGATCGGTCTCGAAGCCGAGGCCTTCGAGGTCGGTATCGCCGCCGACGTACCAGCGCCCGTCGCGCCGGACGAACGTGAGCCAGAGGTGGTCGACGGCGTCGCGGTCGTCGAAGCCTTCGAGACGGTAGACCTGGCGCGTCTCGGGCAGGAACACCTCGTGCGCATCCCCGTAGCGGTCCGCCAGTCCGGCGCTGAGATCCCCGGTGTCGTCGGTGGACGCCCGGAGGGCGTACGTCGCCAGCGGGAGCGACCGCAGGCCGTCGAACTGGCGGCCCTGCGCCTGGCGGAAGCCGGCCGGCGCAGCAGGGTCCACCGTGTGCAGGAAGGCGGCCCGGTCCCCGCGCCGGACGGCCTCCGACCGGGCGTCGAGGACGGCTTGCGCGCCGGCCAAGGGCTCGGGAGCCGCCGCCACCGGGGGGGCCGGCGTGGCCGGACCGGCGTGCGCGGCGAGAGCGAGGAGCAGGACGAGGGCGGGGGCAGCGCGCCATCGGTGCGACGGCGAGCGGGACCCACGGCGCACCATCCCAGTGTGGCCGCCGCCAACCCGCACCGGTATCCGCCGTTCGGCGACCGCCCGTCGCTACCGTTTCCTGCCATGCCCTCGGCGACGTCTGCCGGCGTGTTCGTGCTGGCAGACGCCTCGGCCCTGCCCTCGCCGCCGCCGCCCGGCGTCAGCCTCGTGCGCTCCGGCGACGTGCCGTCCACGGCGCGGTCGATCGCCCTGGCCCTCGGTGCCGATGCCTGCCTCACCATCGACGAGGCGGCTGCCGTCCTCGAGGCCCGGCGGGCCGCCGCCGTGGAGACGGCCATGCGACAGCTCCGGGACCGTCAGGCCGCCGTCGCCGCGGCTCACGTCGCGACCGAGCGGGCCAGGCCGGGGCTCAGCACGGTGCCGGCTGGACTGTCGGCCGCCACCGTGCGGTCGGCCGCCCACACGGTGGCCGAGGCCGTCGAGTCGCTGGCCGCCGCCCGCGAGGCGGTCGGCATCCGGCCCGGCTACGACGACGGCTGGGCCGCAGTGGCCCGAGCGGCCCAGGCCGAGATCGACCAGGCGCGGGTCGACCGGGCCAACGCCCTGCCCAGGGCGAACCGGGCCCTCACGGCGGCCAACGTCGGAGCGGGACTCGTCGTCGTGGGTCGAGTGGCCAGCGAGGCGTTCGACGGCCCGTTCGTCGCCGTCGCCGTCCTCCCAGTCGTCGGCCTCGGCTACGCCGCCCACGCCGTGATCGCACCGGCCCGCCGCGCTCGCACCGCCGCCCGCAGGCGGTGGGCTGCGCTGCGCTCGATGAACGTGAGCACGCTGGCCGGACTGGCGGCGCTGGAGGATCGGGCGCGGGCATGGGAGCGGCGGGCGGCCCGCGTCAAGGCGGCCGAGGCCGACTTTCGGGCCGCGCGCGACGGTTGGCGCTCGCTCGTGGGCGACGCCGTCTCCCTCGCCAGCGCCGAGCGGTTGGCCGTCGATCTGGAGCGGGCCCTCGAGACGGAGCGGACGATGATCGAAGCGTCCGCTGCGTGGGTGGAGGCGGCGGCCGAGTTGCAGGTCGCCGAGGACACGGCGCCGGCCGGCGCCCCGATGGTCGTCCTGCACCCTGGCCGGGTCCGCCCCGGCGACGACGACGAAGGCCCCGTGCGGCTCCTCGCCGAGCTGGCCGGCGCCACTCCCGTCGTCCTCGTCGCCCAGGAGCGCGTGCCCCGGTTGGTCCCCGATCTTTCGCCGCCGCCTCCGGCGACGAAGGTTCCGGCACCGGTGGGCGCCGGCCCGGCCCGGGGAGGATCCGACGGCGGTGGGATCGTGGACCTCCGGGAGAAGCTCAAAGCGGGACTGCTGCGCCTGCGGACCCGCCCGGCGTCACCGAGGGACGCGTCGCCACCGGGTTCCATCGCAGCCGAGGGCTGAGGCCCACCGCGCCGCCGGCGGCGGTGCCGGGGCGGCGGGCGAGAATGCGAGGGTGGGCGACCGCTTCGAGTACGTGGACGTGGGTGTCGACGGCGACGACGGCCCCATCGTCTCGGGGTTCTCCGCCCGCATCTCCCGCACCGGGGTGACGGCCGTCGTCGGCCCGTCCGGGGCGGGCAAGACGACCCTCGTGCGCCTGCTGAACCGGCTCGACGACCCCGACTCCGGGGCCGTCCTCCTCGACGGCGAGGACGTGCGCAGCTACGACGTGCTGGCCCTGCGGCGGCGGGTCCAGTACGTGGGGCAGGTGCCCGTCACGTTCCCGGGGACGGTGGCCGCCAACCTCGGCGTCGCCGACACGTCCGGGCTGCTCGAGCGGGTCGGCCTCTCCCCATCGCTGGCGTCCCGTGAGGCGGACCGGCTGTCGGTGGGTGAGGCGCAGCGGATGTGCCTGGCCCGGGCCCTGGCCCTCGAGCCGGAGGTCCTGGTGCTCGACGAGCCGACGTCGGCGCTCGACGGCGCGTCCAAGGCGGGCATCGAGGCGCTCGTCGCCTCGCTGGCCCTCGACGGGCTCACGGTGGTCATGGTCAGCCACGATCCCGGCCAGGCCTCGCAGCTGGCCGACCACGTGCTGGAGGTCCCCGGTCGGTGAGGGACCTCAGTGGTGCCATCGGGTACAAGGACGTGGCCCTCGCCGTGGCCCTCGTCGCCGTCGGTGCCGCCGTGTCCCGCTTCCGCCGCCTCGACCTCGAGCGCGACATGGTCGTCGCCACGGTCCGCTCGTTCGTCCAGCTCCTCGCGGTGGGCTACGTGCTGGCCTTCGTGTTCGACGGCCACGGGGCGCTCAGCGGCGCGCTGCTCGCCGTCATGATCGGCGTCGCCGCCCTGACCGCCGGCGGGCGGGCCAGGCGCGTGCCGGGCGCCCGTGTCGTGGCCGGCGTGGCGCTGGCGGCGGCGACGCTCGGGACGCTCGGCGTGCTCACCGCGCTGGGGATCGTGCCGGTCGACGCCCGGACCATCGTCCCGCTCGGGTCCATGGTGCTCTCCAACGCCATGGCCAGCGCCTCGCTGGTGATGACAGGACTGCGCGACGACCTGGCCGCCAATCGCCGCGAGGTCGAGGCCCGCCTCAGCCTCGGCCACACGTCGCACCAGGCGTCGCTGCCGTGGCATCGGCGGGCGCTGCGCACCGGCATGCTGCCCATCGTCGACAACACCAAGGTGGTCGGCCTGGTGGCGCTGCCGGGCGCCATGACCGGCATGATCCTGGCCGGCGCCGAGCCTCTCGAAGCGATCCGGCTCCAGCTGGTCGTCATGTACATGCTCCTCGGCGGCAACGCGTTCGCCGCCGTCGTGGCCGGCGAGCTCACGGTCCGCCGCCTCTTCACCGCCGACCACCAGCTCGTGCGCTCCCTCCGACGAGCCGTCCAGTGAGGTCGGCGCGAGTCCGCAGTGGGCGGGACGTCGGGGTTGCCAAGGGACGCCCGCTGGAGGATACTTAGGCAGGCCTTAGATCACTTCTAAGGCGAACCTCACGCAAGGCGGGTTCTCGTGCTGGCCAATTATCTCATCGGACTCCGGGAGGGACTGGAGGCGGCGCTGGTCGTCGGGATCCTCGTGGCCTACCTCGTCCGCTCCGGTCACCGCGATCGGCTCCGCGTGCTGTGGATGGGAGTGGCCGCCGCCGTGGTGCTGAGCCTGGCCGCCGGGGCGCTGCTCACGTTCTCCTCCCGGTCCATGTCGTTCAAGGCCCAGGAGACCTTCGGCGGCGTGATGTCGATCATGGCCGTCGGCTTCGTGACGTGGATGATCTTCTGGATGCGCCGTACGGCGCGCAACCTCAAGGGAGAGTTGCAGGGCAAGCTCGACGCCGCGCTGGCCATGGGCGCGTTCGCCCTGGCCGTCACTGCCTTCGTCGCCGTCGCCCGCGAGGGCCTCGAGACGGCCCTGTTCGTGTGGACCGCGGTCGAGGCCACCGGCTCAAGCGCCAGCCCCGTGGTCGGCGCCGTGCTCGGTCTCGCCACCTCCGTGGTGCTCGGCTACCTGCTGTACCGCCGGTCGGTCCAGCTCAACCTGGCCGTGTTCTTCCGCTACACGGGTGCGGCCCTCGTCGTCGTCGCCGCCGGTGTCCTCGCCTACGGCTTCCACGACCTCCAGGAGGCCGGCTACTTCCTGGGGGGCGGGCTCGACCGCATCGTGGTCGACGCGACCCGGGTGCTGCCGCCGTCGAGCTGGTGGGGCACCCTCTTCAAGGGCATGTTCAGCATCAGCGCCGCCCCGACCAGGTTGGAAGCCTTCGTCTGGCTCGCGTACCTCGTGCCGACCATGGCGCTGTTCCTCCGCTCCCCCAGGCCCCGCGCCACGTCGGAGGGGGCCTCCGCATCGTCGACGACGTCGGCCTCGTCCAAGCCCGCCCAACCCGTCACAGGATGACCGCCACCGTGCACGTCGCCCCGCCCGTCGCGCCCGCCCGTCGCTCCCGCACCCTGCGGGTGCTCGCCCTCGCCGGCCTGGCCGGCCTCCTCGGCGCCTGCAGCGACAGCGCCGGCGGAGACAGCGTCGCCATCACCGCGACCGACGACGCCTGTCGGGTGGCCAAGACGGAGCTGACGGCAGGCGAGAACAGCTTCGAGGTGGCCAACAAGGGCGCCAAGGTCACCGAGGTGTACGTGTACGGGGAGAACGACCGCATCGTCACCGAGCGGGAGAACATCGGTCCGGGTACCAAGGCGACCTTCAGCGCCGACCTGGCCGCCGGCAGCTACGAGATCGCCTGCAAGCCCGGCCAGACCGGCAACGGCATCCGCCAGGCCATCACCGTCAGCGGCGAGGGCGGCCAGGCCGCGCCCACGACGTACGACCGCGAGATCGAGCTCGGAGCGGTCGACTACTCGTTCACCGGACTCGACGGTGCCACCATCGCCAAGGGCGAGACCATCGAGTTCAAGATGACCAACAACGGCAAGGAGCAGCACGAGTTCGAGGTCTTCACGCCCGAGGGCGACGCCCTCGGCGAGATCGGCCCCACGGCCACGGGCCAGACCGGCGAGGCCATCCTCGCATTCGAGGAAGCCGGCACCTACAAGGTCGTCTGCGGCATCGAGGACCACGAGGAGCGCGGCATGGTGGGCACCCTCACGGTCGCCTGAGCCCTCTTTCGAGGCAATAACTCGCCATTCTGGCGAGCTATTGCCTCGGGAGCGTCACAGATCGACACCGAGGAGGGCGGCCGCGGCCGAGACGCCGCCGGTACCGCCCGACGCCGAGGACGCCGCCGCGGCCGCGGCGTCGATGGCGGTCAGGGCGGCCGGAGCGTCGAGGTCGGCGTCCAGCGCGGCACGGACCTCGCCGAGCGCGGCGCCACCGTCTCCCGCGGCGCGCCAGGCAGCGAGGCGGGCGGCGGCGGTGGGCAGCAGCGACTCGTCCCACTCCCACACGGAGCGGTAGTGGTGGGAGACGATGGCCAGCCGGACGGCGGCCGGCTCCCACTCCTTGAGCAGGTCGCTCACGAACACCAGGTTCCCGAGCGACTTGGACATCTTCTCCCCGCCCAGACCCACCATGCCCACGTGCATCCAGTGGCGGACGAACCGCTCTCCGGTGGCCGCTTCCGACTGTGCCGCCTCGCACTCGTGGTGGGGAAAGACGAGATCGGTCCCGCCGCCGTGGAGATCGATGGTGGTGCCCAGCTCGCGCAGGGCCAGCGCCGAGCACTCGACGTGCCAGCCCGGCCGGCCCCGGCCCCACAGCGAGTCCCACGCCGGCTCACCGGGCGCCGACGGCTGCCACAGGACGAAGTCGAGCGGGTCGAGCTTGTGCGGGTCGTCGGTGTTCCCGCCCCGCTCGGCTGCGTACGCCAGCATCTGCTCCCGGGAGTAGTGGCTCACCTGGCCGAATCGCTCGGACGACGCCACGCTGAAGTAGACGGCCCCGCCGGCCTCGTAGGCGTGCCCGGTGTCGAGGACCATCCCGATGAACCCGAGGATGTCGGGTATGGCCGAGGTGGCGCGGGGCTCGCTGAACGCGGGCAGGAGCCCGAGAGCGTCCATGTTGGCGTCGAAGCGGGCCATCTCCTCGGCCGCCAGGTCGAGGTAGTGCACGCCCAGCTGGCGGGCCCGGCGCAGGATGTCGTCGTCGACGTCGGTGACGTTGCGCACGCACTGGGTGTCGTGGCCGAGATCGCGCAACCTGCGCTGGAGCAGGTCGTAGGCCAGGTAGGTGGCCGCGTGGCCCACGTGGGCCGCGTCGTACGGCGTGATGCCGCAGGTGTACATGGTGACCACGCGGCCGGGCCGGAAGTCGACGACTTCGCGGCGGGCGGTGTCGTACAACCTCACGTGTCGAGATCGATGCCCGTCAGGCGGAGTGCGGCCCGGGTCTTGTACCGGACGTTGAGCTGGAGCAGCACGGCCGTGAACGACTCGATGGGCGCCGCGTTGGCCACCGATCCGGCGTTGAGCGGACGCAGGTCGGGGATCAGCGTGACGAGCTGCGCCGTGGCCTCGTAGGCGGCCGGGTGGTCCGAGGCGATGAGGACGTCGCTCTCCACCGGCTCGTCGAGGTTGGAGAGGGCCTTGGCCGGAAGGTGCTGGAAGGCGGCGGCCACCAGCGACTTCGGTACAGCGCTCTGCACGTGGGCGGCCACGGAGCCGCGCGGCGGCACGAGCGGCTCGAACTCGTGGCCCATCCGGGTGAGCGCGTTGGCCATGGAGATCACGACCTTGCCGTCGAGCTGCGCGCCCACCGACCCGGCGGTGGCGGCGGCCGCCTCCCAGGGCGTGGCGATGACGACGACCTCGGCCTCCGCCGCCATGGCGTTGTCGGCCGCCGAGAGGGCCAGCTCGCGCCCCGGCCAACGCTCGAGCACGGCGGTGACGATCTCCTGGGCCCGGTCCTTGGACCGCGAGCCGATGGCGACGTGCAGGCCGGCGGCGGCCAGGCGCGCGGCCAGACCGCGGCCGGCAGGGCCCGTGCCTCCGAGAATCCCTACTTCCATCCTGGCGAATCTACTGCGGCCCCCGGGCGAAACCCCTGGGCCCGGCGCCCTTACTCGTCGGCATAGGTCCAGTCGGGTCGCTTCCGGGCCTGGCGGTGGTCGTACACCACGACACCATCCGCGATGTCGTCCACCTTGGGGACGAGGTGCGTGCGGCCCGGCCGCCGGCAGAAGCCGCCCAGGTGGTCGGCGAAGTCCTCCGGGAACGTCTCCAGGATGCTCGACACGAGCAGCTGCTCCTCGGTGCCGAGGTAGCAGCGGTTGGCGTCGGTCACCGTGCGCAACCTTGCCCGCACCACGTCGAGGTCGGCCTGGTCGGCGTTGCCGGCGCGCAGCCGCTCCAGGGCGGCCGTGATGTCGCCGGAGCCTCGCTTGCACGGCGGGCACTGACCGCAGGACTCGACGGCCAGGAAGCCCGAGAGCACCGCCGCCACGTCGACCATGCACGCCGTGTCGTCGTAGATCGCGAAGCCGCCTGCGCCCAGGCCGCTGCCCGCCGCCCGCATGTCCTCGTAGGTGAGGGGCGTGGCGAAGCGGGAGGCCGGGAGAACCCGGTTGGCCACGCCGGAGAAGGCGGCCTTGAGCGACCGGCCGGGCCGCGGGCCACCGGCCGCCTCGAGGAGCTCGTCGAGGGGCGAGCCCATCTCCATCTCGAAGACACCCGGCCGGGTCACGTCGCCCACCACCGTGCACACGAGCGTGCCCGGTGACCGTTCCGTCCCCATGCGACGGAACCACTCGGGACCCCGGGCCAGGACGTGTGGGACGTTGCAGAGCGTCTCCCAGTTGTTCACCAGCGTGGGGTTCGGCTCGGGATGTGCGCCGGACTCAGCGGTCGGCGAGTGCGACTCCCAGCCGAGCTGGGGACCGGTGGCGAACAGGCCGTGCTGGAACGGCGGCAGGATCCGCGGCAGGGGATCGTTCCCCTCGATGACCTCGAGGAGCGCCTTCTCCTCGCCGAAGAGGTACTCGTCCGGTCCGGCCACCACCGAGATGGTGAGGCCCTCGAGCATGCCGGCGGCGGCCATGTCCTCGAGCGCCCGCACCAGGCGCGCCCGTTCGGGCCCGAACCTCGCCTTCGTCGCCACGTACGCCTCGTCGGCACCGACGGCCAGGGCGGCGATGGCCAGCCCCTCGATCCCTTGGTACGGGTTGGCGCGCATGAGGGTCCGGTCCTTGAACGTCGCCGGCTCGCCCTCGGCCGCGTTGCACACGGCGTACCTCCGCGAGCCGGGCGCATTGCGAACGGACGCCCACTTGGTGCCCGTGGGGAACCCACCGCCCCCGCGGCCCCGCAGCCGGGAGAGCGATATCTCCTTCGCCGTCTGCTCCGGCCCGAGCGAGCGGGCCCGCTCGAGCCCCGTTCCGCCGCCGGCGGCGACGTAGGCGTCGAGGGACGCGAACTCGGCGCCGGTGAGGAAGGGCAGGAGGGTCAACGGGCCGAGCGGAGGGTCGAGCTCAGCAGTACTTCGACAACGTGGTGAACGGGTTGACCGGCCCGCCCCCGCCGGGGTGGATCTCGAAATGCAGGTGCGGCGCGCTCTCCGAGGCGTTGCCGGTGCTCCCGACGTAGCCCACAACCGTGCCTGCCGCCACGTGGCCGCTGGCACCGCTGAGGTGGTCGAGGTGGGTGCCGAAGTACGTGTTGCCGTCGTCGCCGGTGAGGTAGTACGAGATGCCGCCCAGGCTCGAATTGTGGCCCTTGACGCTGCCGGCGACGCTCGCCACGACAGGTGTCCCGCGTGCCGCCATGATGTCGTTGCCCTCGTGCCTGCGGCCACCCGACCTCGGCTGGCCCCAGTCGTTGGAGAACGCGTGCGGTCCCTGCACGGGGCAGATCCACGATCCGCCGCCGATGACCGGCAGCGGTCCCGAGGCCAAGGGAACGGCGCCTCGCGACGCCCGAGGTGCCCTCTTGGCCGCAGCCGCCTTGGCCGCCGCCGCCCGGTCGGCCGCCACCTTGGCGTCGTAGGCCCGCTGGGCGGCGGCCAGCTTGTCGAGCTCGGCAGTGACCGTGGCCTCGTCCTTGCGGAGGCTGCCCACCACCGCGCGCTGCTGGGCCAGGCGGTCGGTGAGGGCGGCCTGGCTCTGCTCGAGATCGACCCGGGCCACCTGGTAGCCCTCGACCGAGTCGCTGCGCCCGAGGCTCACGAAGCGGAGCATGGCCCTGCCGCGGGCCGCCTGCCCGGGGTCGCCGTCGCCCATCCAGGTGGCGGCCTGGCTGCCCTGGACGTACTGGGCCACGGCCAGCTCGCGCATCTGCGATTGCAGGACGTCGACCACCTTCCGGGTCGACGTCGTGTGCCGCTCCAGCTCGGTGACCTCGCGCTGGGCCTTGGCCAGCGCCGTCTGTGCCTTCGCCAACCGCGCCGCTGCCGCGTTGGCCCGCTTCTGGGCGCTGGCCATCTGGGCCGCACTGGGCGGCTTGGGCGCAGCCGGGGCGGCGGCGGACGCCGTCGGCGGCAGGAACAGCGCAGCAACCACTCCGAGCGCCACGACGAGTCGACCCATCCGCGCCGAAGGCTAGGCGCGGGGTCCCGGCGGCGCACTTTTCGCACCGGTCGGCCGCCGTCATCACCCCTGCCGTCTCCAGCGCGGGTGCTCAGGCGCCGGCCCCGCTCACAACTGCATCGACTTGGTCTCCAGGAACTCCTCGATGCCCCAACGTCCGAGCTCGCGGCCGTGCCCCGACTGCTTGCAGCCGCCCCACGGAGCAAGGGGGTTGAAGATGCCTCCGTTGACCTCGACCATCCCGCTGCGCAGACGGCGGGCCACGGCGACCGCCCGGTCCATGTCGCCGGACCACACACCGGCATGGAGCCCGTAGATCGTCCCGTTGGCGATGGCGACAGCCTCGTCCTCGGTGTCGTAGGGGACGATCGACAGCACCGGCCCGAAGATCTCCTCCTGCTCGACGCGCATTCCCGGGCGCACGTCGGACAGGACCGTGGCCCGCACGAAGTACCCGCGATCGAGCCCCTCGGGGGGCTCGCTGCCCCCGGCGACGAGCCGGGCGCCCTCCTCGAGGCCGGACGCGATGTAGGCGCGGACGCGGTCCCGCTGCGCCGCGGACACGAGCGGCCCCAATCGCGTGCCGTCGGCGAGCGGGTCGCCCGGCACGTAGTCCTCGGCGGCGGCGGCGGCCAGCCGTTCGGCCTCGCCCAGCCGAGGTCGTGGCACGAGCATCCGCGAGAGCGCCGAACACGTCTGCCCGGAGTTCAAGAAGGCCGACGTGACGGTGGCCCGGACGGCGGAGGGCAGATCGGCGTCATCGAGGATCAGATTGGCCGACTTGCCGCCCAGCTCGAGGGCGACGCGCTTGACCGTCGTCGCCGCCGCAGCGGCCACCAGCCGCCCGACTTCGGTGGACCCGGTGAACGACACCATGGCCACGCCGGGCGATCTCGCCAGGTGCTCCCCGACGACAGGCCCGGCACCGGTGACGACGTTGAGGACGCCGGCAGGCAGCCCGGCGGCGTGTGCGATCTCGGCCAGCACGAAGGCGGTCGACGGAGCCAGCTCACTCGGCTTGAGCACCACGGTGCAGCCTGCGGCAATGGCCGCCGCCACCTTGGCGGCGGTGAGGTGGAGCGGGTAGTTCCACGCCGTCATGGCCGCCACCACGCCGACCGGCTCGCGCACGACCAGCGAGTTGCCGACCCGCTCCTCGTACGGAAACCCGTCGAGCAGGGACGCCATGGTGGAGAACGTCATGGCCGGGAGCCCGACCTGGATCATCGTGGCCAGGTTGATGGGCATGCCCACCTCCTCGGCGATCATGGCGCCGAGCTCGGCCGTGCGGGCCACCACCCCCTGCCCGATCGCCGTCAGGACGGCGGCCCGTTCCTCGACGGGCGTGGCCGACCACGTCCCGGAGGCGTCACGAGCCGAGTCGACGGCCCGGCCGGCGTCGACGGCGTCGCCACGCGGCACCCGGGCACAGACGTCCTCCGTGAACGGGTTGACCACATCGATCGTCCCCGTGCCCGACGGCTCGACCCAGGCACCGCCGACGAAGATCCGGTCCCACCGGCGGACCTCACCCACGGCTGCGCTATCGGGGCTTGGCGGCGAGGCGGGCCTGCAGGCGGCTCCCGCCCTTGCGGATCTCGTCCCGAAGGATGGAGTCGATGCCCGGGAGGCGCCCCGCGCCGCCGTAGTGGAGCCGGACGGTGAGCATCGAGCCTGGGTCGGCGACCTCGACCTCCGCGGTGAGGATCCAGTCGGAGTGCTGGGTGCCGTCGTGCTCGAGGCGCTCGAAGCGCACCAGCTTCGGGGCGACGTGCTCGGTGAGGACCATCCTCACCTTCTTGGTGAGGGGCAGCGGCCCGATCTTGGCCCCGAGGTCGACGACCCATGCGGGGCCGGGATCTCCGTCGTGGGGGGGCGACGGCTCGGCGCCGAAGACGATCCCGAGCCACCCTGGGTAGGTGCCCAGATCGGCCACCTCGGCGAAGACAGTGTCCGGTGCGGCGTCGAGCTCGGCGGTTCCCTCCATGTCCACGGCCGCCGAGCTTACGGCCACCCGCCACCCGCGGGACGCGCCGCTCGCCCCGGTCGGAGCCTCAAGCGGGCGCGGGCGGCCATCCCGGTCGGAACAGGTTGTTGCCGTCGGCGCCTGCCACCAGCCACCCGTCGGGCGTGCGGCGCACGGCGATGTGGCGGAACTCGAGCGGCGGTCCCGGCCGCAGGCTCATGAGCTTTCCCCGTGGCTCCACGAAGGTGACGACGGCCACGTCGGGACGGGACTCGCTGCGGGCCCGCACGCCCCATGTCACCGCGCTGAACCCCGTCCAGAACTCCCTCCACCGGAGCAGCCGCTCCTTGGCGAACATCGGCCAAAGCCGGGAACCCGAGGGGTAGGCGGCGAGCCCGTCGGCCAGCGCCTCCCACTGCTCGGGCGGCCCCACCACATCGGGAGGCTTGGAGATGATCCAGTGCTGCGCCAGCACCTTGCGGTAGTCGGGCTCGGTCAACGCCCAGACCTTGTGCATGTCCCGCTCGTCCATGACGGCCGACACCCACGCCCTGGCCACCACCACGGCCTCGTCGTCGGGATCCGGCGGCGCCGGCGGCGGACGTCCCGGAAGGGCGTCGGCCCCCCGCTCCGCCCCGGCGTCGTCGCTCAAGGCGCGAGACCTCGAACCCGCCGTGCACCCCGTCGGCACAGGCGCCTTCCTCGGGCCCGCCTGGCCGTGAGGTACGCGGCCCACTCCAGGCTCGATCGGTCCGAGAGCACCAGTCCTCCACTGCCCGGCCCGGTGCGGCGGTCGTCCCGGGCGGCGCCAGGGTAGCTGCGGGAGGACGGGGGCCGGTTCCGCCGCTGTAGGCCCCGGCCCCCGTCTGCGTCAGTAAGCGCCGGGCCGGGCTGGGGAGATACCCCCCCCGGCGGGGCGGCGCCGGGCCGCGTCCCGACGGCGGGCACGCGACGGTATGATCGAGCCGCCCATCGCTCCATGTGCGGGTCGTCGCAGGAGGCGGTGTCGAAGGAGGGTTCCATGGCCAACAGGATCCGTGAGGCGATCGAGGTCCTCGCCCGCAGGGGCTGGACGCAAGGCACGTTCACCGACGATGCCGGGCGCCACTGCCTCCAGGGCGCTCTCTACGAGGCGCACGGGTGCCAGCCCCGTCTGCAGGGCCGGCTCAGCCGGACGAGCACCGACCCCGACCTCGCCGCCGACCTGCGCCTGGTCAACGAGACGATCGCCGCGGAGTACCCGGAGCGGGTCGGTGCCGTGGGGATCTCCCGGTTCAACGACCACCCCGACACCACCGTCGACGACGTGGTCCGGGTGCTCGAGAAATCCGCCGTGCGCCGCGACGAGGTGCTCTGAACCGATCCTCTCGGGGGCCGGTTCGGGGGGCCGGTTCGGTGGCGAAAAGGTCCCGGTCGCGCCTGGTTTTCGGCGTCTGCCCGAGTATCCTCAGGCGGCAGGAGCAGGGCCGGCACAGGGCGGCCCCAGAGGCGGAGGAGCCTTGGCCGACGAAGCGCCGCTCGCCCCGGAGACCTTCGGGATCGTGGCCGTGCGGACCGATGCGACGACTGCCGCCGTCAGTCCGGCCGGTGACCTCGACGTCTCCACCTCACCCCGCCTGCTGGCCTGCATCGACGAGCTGCTGGCCGAGGGCCGCTCGAAGATCACCCTCGACATGCGGGCCGTCACCTTCATCGACTCGTCCGGGCTCGGGGCCCTGGTCAAGGCCCACAAGCACGCGGCACCGTCCGCCGAGCTGACCGTCGTCGCGCCTCGTCCGCACGTGCACCGCGCCATGGAGATCTCGGGCATCCTCCGCGTCATCCGGGTGGCGCGCCAGCCTTAGGACGTCGGACCGGCCATCACCCCGGCGGGAGCAGCTGGTCCACGAGGCGGGGCACCTCGTCGGGGGCGAAGGGCTCGTGGAAGAGGAGCCGGCGCACGATGATCGGCCCCACCAGGGCCTCGGCCAGCAGGCTCAGGTCGGTGCCGGCCGCGATCTCTCCGGTGGCGACGCCCTCGGCCAGCAGCCCGACCATCACCTCGCGCCGCTCACAGGTGAGCCGCCGGTGGATGTCGAGCACCCCGGGGTCGCGCTCCGCCGCATCGATGATCGCCGGTAGGCACCTCGACCACATGGAGTCTGCCAGGGAGACGGCGACCTGCTGGAGGAGGGCGACGACCCGCTCGCGCACGGGTCCGCCGGCAGGCGGAGCGGCATCGGGCTTGAGGAGCCGCACGGCATCCTCGACGAGCTCGAGCCGGCCGTCCCAGTGGCGGTAGATCGTGCTCTTGCCGACGCCGGCCCGGGCGGCCACGCCCTCGATCGTGAGACCGCCGTAGCCAACCTCACCCAGGAGCTCGAGGGCGGCGGCGAGCACCAGGCGGCGCGACCGCTCGATGCGGGGGTCGGGCTCGCAGGAGGCCGGGGGCACGGTTCGCTGGGACGACCCGGCCCTCAGGCCACTTCCCACGCCGCGACCTGCGGCGTGGCTTCGTCGGCGGCCGCCTCCTCGGCCCGGCGGGTGAAGACCACGGCCACACCCACGGCGGCGACCAGCGACAGCGCCGCGGCCACGGTGCTGGCGAGGTTGAACGCGTCGGTGAAGGCGGCGCCGGCCCGGGCCGCCAACTCCTGACCACCCGGGATGCCGGCGCCGACGAAGGTGGCCGCACCGATCGACTCCCTGGCCGCCGCCGTGACCTGCGGCGGCAGCCGCAGGTCGCTCAGATCGAGGGCGGACCGGTAGGCCGCGCTGCTCAGGCTCCCGAGGACGGCGATGCCGAGCGCCCCGCCGACCTCGCGCGTCGTGTCGTTCACGGCCGAGCCGACGCCCGCCTTGGCCGGCGGTACGGCGCTCATGATGCTCCCGGTGGCCGGCGCGGCGGTGAGGCTCAAGCCTGCGCCGAGCAGGACCATGGCGACCGCCAGCACGACGTACGCGGTCTGCGGGCCCACCATGGCAAGGACGGCGAAACCGGCGGCGACGAGGACGAAGCCGGCGGCCATGACCGGCCCCGTGCCGACCTTCTCGGCCAGCGCTGCGCTGCGCGGAGCGATGGCGACCAGTGCGAGGGCGAGCGGGAGCGTGGCCAACCCCGCGCTGAGCGGTGAGTAGGCCCTCACGAACTGCAGGTACAGCGTGAAGAGGAAGAAGAGCCCGAACATCACGAAGAAGGCGACTGTCACCACGCCGCTGCCGACGCTCATGCGCCGGTCCCGGAAGAGCTGCAGCGGGAGCATCGGATGGGCACTGCGGCGCTCCCAGGCGAGGAACGTCGACAACGCGGCGACGGCGACCACGAAGGCGACCAGGATGGTGGGGCTGCCCCAGCCCTTCTCCGGTCCCTCGATGATGCCGAAGACCAGCGATCCCAGACCGACGAGGGACAACCCGGCGCCCACGGGGTCGAGCGGCGTGGCCTCGGGATCGCGCGAGGTGGGCGAGAACACCCAGACCGCGGCGATCACGGCCGCCACGATGGGCACGTTGACCAGGACGGCCGATCCCCACCAGTACCTCTCGAGGAGGCCGCCCGACACGATGGGACCCAGCGCTCCGCCGGCACCGGCGAACCCGGCCCACATGGCGATGGCCTTGCGCCGTTCCTCGGGCGGAAAGATGGTTGTGAGCAGCGACAACGTGGCCGGCATCACGAACGCCGCCCCGACGCCGGTGATGACGCGGCCGCCGATGACCTGGGCGGAGCCCGTGGCGAGGCCCGAGAGCAACGATCCGCAGGCGAACACCGCCAGTCCGGCCAGCAGGGCCAGCTTGCGACCGAACCGGTCGCCGAGCGCGCCGGCGGGAAGCAGCAGGGCGGCGAACACGAGCGCGTAGGAGTCGACGATCCACTGCAGGGCGCTGGAGCTGGCGTCGAGGTCGCGCTGCATGCTCGGCAGGGCCACGTTCAACCCGGCCACCGACATGACCACCATCACCAGCGAGAGGCACATGATCCCCAGGAGGAACCAGCGACGGCGGTGGATCACCGGGTCCTCGTGCAGCAACGGTCCGTGGTCTCGGGCGACAGCCATGGATCGTCCTTTCGTGTCGGGCGGGCACTTATAGGACTATCACGTATCGCACCGAAACGCTAGCGTTTCATAAGCCGGCCGGTTCCCGTCTGGCGCCGCTCGGTGCCCACGGGTCCTCTGGCGTCACGCCTTCGGCAGCGGCGCTCCGGTCGGTCAGCCGTCGGCGACGGCGGCACGTGTGCGCGGTCGCCGGGACCGCGAGATCGTGGCCAGACCGCCGAGCAGCGATGCCGCACCCACCATCAACAGGACGAGGCCCACGACGAGCCGGCCCCCGGCGTTGTCGGGCGACGACGAGGCCGGCGTCGAGCGCCACATGCCTGCGCCCGCGGCCGGGGATGCTGCCGGCGCCTGGGGAGGAGCGGCGGGCGCGAGCGGTGCCGCCACCGTCGTGGCCGGGGCTGCCGGCGCAGCCGTCGCTGCGGCAGCAGCAGGAGCCGGCGTAGCGACGACCGCCGTCGTCGCCGGGGTGGTGACGGCTGCCGCGTTCCTCGCCGTCCTGGTGCCGGCGGCGGTCGGAGCCGCAGTGGTCACCGCAGGAGCGGCCGTCTCAGGGGTAGAGGCCGGTGCCGACGTGTCCGTCGACGCCACCCCGGCGACCGGGTCGCCCGCCGGTGCGGCGGCCGCGGGCTCGACGGAAGCGGCCGTGACCGGCGGCGCCGCGGGCGGCGCGACGGGGACGGCCGTCGTCACGGTGGTCTCGCCGCCGCTCGGGGTGCTGTGGTCGTGCCCGGGCACGCATGCCCACGAGCTGCCCGCCGCCAGGACGACGCCCATGGTGACCACGACACCTCCCAACCCGACCCGAAGCGTGCGCACCCGACGACGTCCCCTTCTCTCCCCTCGGCGCCGAAAGTGTACCGGTCGTCGGGCCGCATCCAAAGGGTCGACCGTGCCGTCGGCCGTCCCCGCGTTGACCGGTACGACGGGCCGGCGCTGGCGCAGCGTGCCGGCACCGGTGGTGGCCCGACGAGGAGCCCGGCGCCGATGACGAGGAGCCCACCCCGCCGCACCACATCCGCCCGGCGCCCTGACCGGTCCGGGAGGTCGTCCTCGTGGAGATCGACGTCCACCACCGTGGCGACGTGTCGCCCGGCAGCGACGGGCGTCGTCCGTCGCTCGGCCCGGAACGAGAGCAGCCCCGCCGCGAACGGCGGGGCGCTCCGTTGTCCCGGGGGGCGGGATGCGAGCGATTGTACTGCGCCCCGGCGGATCCGCAAGTGTCGTTGCTGTCGCTTTCGCGGAACAAGCCCTACAGCCCCCTCATCGGCCTTCCGGGGGCGGGACCGACCAGGCGCGGAACACCGAGCTCCGCCACCCGCACGTCTGCCACCCCCAGTGGCCGCCGGATTTGCGCCGGTCGCCGGCAACGGGACGGCGAACGCGTGAACCGACTAGACCGGAGCGATCACGACCAGCCGCACGTGCGACGCGCCATGACCGGGAGCGACGAGCGCGCCCGACCATCACCCGCGTTTCCGGCCCGCCCACCGTCCGTCGCGACTGAGGAGGCGTTCGCGTGGCTGAGCGATGCCAGCACCCACCTGCACCCTGACGACGTCGTGCCCGCCGTGCGGACGGCCGGCGCCGTCTTCGGCCTCAGCGAGATCGTGGTCTACCTGGTCGACCTGGAGCAGCGCTGGCTCGTCCCGGTCCCCATGCCCGGACAGGGAGCCGAGGGGCTTCCCACCCTCGCCGTCGACACCACCGTCGCCGGCCGGGCCTACCGCACGGAGCGTCCCGTGATCGTGCCGCGCGAGCAGCCCGATCCGGCCGACGGCCCGCACACGGCCCTGTGGTTCCCGCTACTGGACAGCGCCGAGCGCCTCGGCGTCCTGTCCGCCATCTCCGACGGCCCCGTGGGCGAGGACGACATGTGGCGGTGGGCGGCATTCGTGGCCCTCGCCGCCGAGATCCTGGGCAACAAGTCCTCCTACGGGGACCTCCTGACCATCGCCCGGCGGACGCAACCGGCGTCTCTGGCGGCGGAGATGCGATGGGCCATGCTCCCGCCGATGACCTTCACGGGTCGCAACCTGACGGTGTCCGGCGTGGTGCTCCCTCCCTACGACGTCGCCGGCGACACCTTCGACTACGCCGTGAACGGCAACACCGCGCACATCGTGATCATCGACGCCGTGGGCCACGGGTTGGAGGCGGCTCGCATCGCCAACCTGGCCGTGAGCTGCTACCGGAACGGGCGCCGCGCCGGCCGCGACATGGTCGAGACCTACGAGGCCATGGACAGGGTGGTGGCCGACGAGTTCGGCGACGAGAAGTTCGCGACCGCCCAGCTGGCGACGATCGACCTGTTGACAGGCGCCGTGCGCTGGCTCAACGCCGGCCACCCGCCCCCCATGGTGATCCGGCAGGGCCACCGGATCGATCTCACGTCGGAGGTCTGGCTGCCGGTGGGTCTCGGCGAGGGCTTCAAGGCCTCTCTGGCGGAGACGTCGCTCGAGCCGGACGACGTCCTCCTCTTCTTCTCCGACGGGATCACCGAGGCCCGATCGTCCACGGGGTCCGAGTTCGGACGCGAGCGGCTGGCCGACCTGATCGAGCGGAGGGCCGGGGGCAACCAGGTGCCGTCGGAAGTCGTGCGGGGCCTGAGCCACGCCGTGCTGGCGCACCAGGAGCATGTGCTCCAGGACGACGCGACCCTCCTGCTGGTGTCGTGGCGGCCGTCGTCGCTCGCCACCCCTTGACCTCCCTGACGCCGGCGACGGCGACGCGGGTGGCGGCTGCTGTCGCTAGCGCACGGGGACGACGTTGTCCTGGGTGGTGAAGAGGTTGCTGCCCGCGGGCGCCTCGAGCCAGCACGACAGGCCGTCGCCGTTGAGGTCGACCGCCTTCGACCCGATGCTGTGGGAGGGAGAGGCCCGAAGCTCCCAGGCGTCGGTGGGGCAACCGCCCACGGGGACGGCGGCGTGCGCGCCCCCCGCCCACACCCCCGCCGCCACTGCGACCGCTCCCAGTCCGGTGATGAGACGCTTCACGAAACCCCTCCGATCACTACACACGTCCGCTGATAGTGCCTCGGCGAGCGGCGCCGTGCCACCACACCCTCCGTCTCAGCAGACAGCACCGCCGTCGGGTGTCGCAACTCCGACCGACGCTGCCGGTGGGCGTAACAGGACTCGAACCTGTGACCTCAGCCGTGTGAAGGCTGCCAGGGCTGGTGGCGCTACCTGCTTGCTTTCGCGAATCACCAGGTCAGAGCCTATTTCTGGTGACCGCTGGTAACCCCTCTTCGCCCCGTTTCGCCTTCTCTTGTGGTGCAGATGTGGTGCAGAACGCCTTACGGTCGGCCCTTCGGGGCGGCCTCGCGGTAGAACGGACGGGCGGGCGCGGCCCGGCCTGTTGTCCGACACCAGGGCAAGCAGGTTTGGCCACCTGGTCAGGCTGGTCGGGGGTGGACGCCGAAGTAATCGTGGACTTCTGACGCGGCGACGGCTGCCGCTCCGGACGCAATGATCCAGATTCTGGTTCCGCGAACCTTTACATATCAAGCGTGAGCCGGTAGCAGGTCCGCCATGGTGCCGTGGACCGCCCCTCGGTACTCACCGACGAGGTCGACACACGGTCGTCCGCGCCGGTCTTTCAAACGGCCGGCTGGTATCTTGAGGCCGCCGTGGACCTGCCTCACGCTGCTGACCGCCGTCAGGCGAGGGAGTCGGCGGCAGCGGTGGTGCCGTTGTTGCTCGATCGCCTGGCGCCGGCGTCGGTGGTCGACATCGGCTGTGGAGCCGGCCACTGGTTGGCGGAGCTCGGCCGCCAGGGCATCGACGACTATCTCGGCGTCGATGGGGACTACGTCACAATGGCCTTGACGATCCCCGCAGATCATTTCGTAGCCGCCGACCTGACGAAGCCGTTCGTGCTCGACAGGAGGTTCGACATGGCCATGAGCCTGGAGGTCGCTGAACATCTTCCCGAATCATCGGCCGACACGTTCGTGACGTCACTCACCCGGTTGAGCGACCTGATCATTTTCTCGGCTGCGGCGCCCGGCCAGCCCGGGCCTGGGCACATCAACACGCGATGGCCCTCATACTGGACAGCCCTCTTCGCGAAGCACGGCTTCGTGGGCTCGGATCCATTTCGGGCCGGTCTATGGGGGTCGGAGGTGGCCTGGTGGTACCAGCAGAATGTCGTGGTGTACGGCCGGCCCGAACGTGTCCGCTCGCTCGGACTGCCTGCCGCGGATCCGGCCTCCATCGCGCATCCCGAGCTCGTGCGGTTGCTGATGGATCGCGAGCCCGGTGTGACGGAATCGACGCGGATGCTGCTCGCCGCGCTCCGACGAAGTGCCCGGGCCCGTTTTCGTTGATGCCGGTGGCGGCCGTGACGCTAAGTGGGATCGGGACCTCATTGGATGTCTGACGTGCGGCACCTCACTAGCGTGTCGGTCGTGCTGTGCGTCAAGAACGGCGCCGAGACGATAGCGGAACAGCTCCATGCGCTCTGCGACCAGACCTACCAAGGGATATGGGAGGTGGTCCTCGTCGACAACGGCAGCACGGACGACAGCGTCGCCATTGCCCGCTCGGCCTCCACCTCGTCCCTTCAGTTACGAGTGGTAAGGGCCACTGAGAAGGCCAGCCTCTCGTATGCCAGAAACGTCGGTGTGGACGCTGCGAAGGGCAACCTGATCGCCTTCTGCGACGCCGACGATCGGGCGGAGCCGGACTGGCTGGAAGAGATCGTGGCAGTCGCGCTGACGGCGGACATGGTCGGAGGCTTCGTGGACATCACCAAGATCAACGACCCGGTTGTTCGTCGCTGGCGCCCGGAGTACCCGAGGGATGCGTTCCCCTTCAGCGGACCACCTGCTGCCCACGGCGCCAACATGGCGATCTGGAAGGACGTCTTCACGGAGGTCGGAGGCTGCGATGAGCACCTGCTCGGCGCCGCCGGTGACGACATCGATCTGTCTTGGCGGGTGAGGCGTGCCGGCAAAAAGGTGGCCTTTGCGCCCCGGGCCGTCATGAATTATCGACTCCGCCCAACCCTGAAAGGGCAGGCGAGGCAGATGTTCGTGTACGGCCGCGCCGCCGTGATCCTTCGACGACGTCACGGGGCGAGGCCCAAGAGCACCGTCAAACTGATCCTGAGCCAGCTCCGACTCCTCGCGTGTGTTCCGCGGTACGCCTGGAGCCAGGTTGGCCGAGGCCAGTGGGTTCGGACAACGGCCATGTGTGCCGGCGAGCTGGCCGAGCAACTCCGGCGACCGACCAGTGCAACCGACTGACGAAGGTCCGAAGCCGACGGCGACGTGACGCCGACTACCTAGCCTTCGGAACGCAACTCGTGATCGAGGTCGACCCCATGGGCTCTACTAGCCGCCTCCCAGCCTGGCGCGGATGGGTCACGCGTCACTCCGTGCGGCACTGATCTACCTGGGCTCCACCGGGGCCCTCCGCCTGGCCCGCCCAGTGGTCGGCATGGCCGAGCCGCTTCCTGCGTCACCCGTCTCCTGAGACCGGCTTCGTGGCCAATCCCGGTCTCAAGCCATACGCAGCGCGCGGATCATTGAGCCGCCGGTGGTGGATCCCGACGCTCCAGTGTGGACAGCCCACTACAGACCGAGGCCCATCCCGTGATCCGGCCTGATTCCGCGCTCGAGAGTCACCGCCTCGGACTCGAGCAGCCGGCCGGCCCGGTCGACGAGTTCCAGCCAAGACGACGACTGGTCCAGGGTCCCAATCGGTGGAGCGAGCGCGCTCGCCGTCGCCACCACCTCGACGCCGTGTGCAAGGCGCTCAGCCAGATCGTCCCACTCCGGCTCCCGGCACCACTGCTCGCCGGGTCGAGGACCGATGGCGGCGGGCACTCGCCCGTGGGCGGCGTGCTCCACCACGTCGGAATGGCGGTCCCGGTAGGCCTCGACGCGGTAGGCGAGGCCGCACCACGCCGCCCGACCGGCAGGGTCTTCGGGCGCTTCGCCGAGGACGCCCGCCAGGTGCGTCGGTGCGAGCGGTTGGGTGGCCATGGCCGCCACCCGTGCCGCACGCGTGTCATCGAGGGCGGCGTCGAGTTCGCCCAGGGCCTCGCAGAGCTCGCCCCGCTGGGGGGCCACCGCCTCCACCGCTGCCGCCCGCTTGCGCTGGGCCGCCAGCTCACCCTCCAGGCCTCGCCTCGCGCCGTGCCCGGCATCGACCGCAGTGACCACAGCGGCCTCCGCTCGCTCGACCGCCCGCCGACAGCGCTCCAGCGCCTGCTTGTCCCGGCGGCCCCAGTGCCGCTCGAAGGCGACGTCCAGGTCTCGCCGCGCCGCAGTGGCGGCCAGACGGGCGTGGCGCAGCTCCTGTTCGGCGCCGGCCACCTTGCGCTCGGCCTGGCCGATGGCCCTGGTGCGGTCACTTGGAAGGCCGTGATCCAGGCGGGCCAGGTTGGCGGCGTAGGTGGCCCGAGCCGCCCGTAGGCGCTCGACGCCGAAGGCCAGCGGGTCGTCCTGGCGCACGGCGGCCAAGGTGGCGGTGGACCAGTGGCGGTCGAGCTCGGCGTTGATGGCCCGCACCCGCTCGAAACGCCAGGTGGTGTCGGCCACGAAGGCCACTCGCCTGGCCTCGTGTGCCTCCAGGTCCACCACCCGCTGGTCGGCCTGGCGGCGTTCGGCGTGGGCCCGGCCGAGGCGCTCCCGGGCTCGGGCCACGGCCTGATCGGCCCGGTCGCGCTCGAGGCGCACGGAGCGGCGCAGGCCGGCCAGGGGGCCGAAGCGGCCCAGGCGGACCTCGGCTCCCTCCAGGTCGGCGCCGGCCGTGGCCACCACACGGGCGGCGTACTCGGCTTGTGTACGGGCCTGGTGCAGCGACGTCCGCAGGTCCGGCGGGGCGCTGCGCAGCACGCCGAGGTGCTCCTCTCGCTCGGCGTCGAGGCGGGCGTGGAGGATCCACGGGTCGTCGACCGCCGCGAACGTGCTCACCGGCTCCCGGGTGAGGGCCCCGAGCACCACCTCGGCCGCGCTGCGGTAGTCGGCGGCCAGTCCCCCCACCTCCACAACGGCCAGCGGGCGGGTGTTCCAGGTGTGGGTGGGCGCCTTGGACCGGCTCTGGCCGGTGTAGCCCACCAGGGCGTCGAGGGAGGCGGTGCCGAGCAGGTGGGCCACCTCCCAGGTGCCGCCCTGGCCGCCCTCGACCGTACGGGCCCAGGCGTGGGACAAGTTCGGGTTGCCGTCGTGGCGCCGCCCGGCCACGAAGGCGGCCCGCAGCACCACCGCCTCGCCCTGGTCGTCGAAGGCCACCCGCAGCCCGAAGCGCCCGACGGCGACCACCGTGCCCACCGAGCCGTTGTGCAGGCCGTCGGGTCCCGGCTTGGTGTGCAGCAGCACCCGGTCGCCGGCCGCGTAGGAGCGCTCCCCGCCGCTCCCCCACCCCGGGCCCACCAGCTCCCGGCCGCCGATGTGGCCGGCGTCGATCAGGCGTGCCCGGATGCGGTCGGCCAGGTCCTCGCAGTCGGCGTGGGACACGGCCAGGGCCACTACTGCCTCCGGTCCGTGGGCGACGACGTCGGCGGCCACCGCGCCAGCCATGGCCTCCCTGGTGGCGAGCGGCGTGGCCTCCTCGTGCTCCCAGCCCGACTCGGTGCGGATGGCCTGGCTGGCGGCGGCGTGGCCGGCCCGCAGCTCGGCCAGGGCGGCGCGGTCGTCGACGTGGCGCTGGCGGCGGTTGACCACCAGCTCGGGGGCCACGATGGCGCCCTCGGCCCCGAGCCGGGCCACCTCGGCGGCCAGGCCCCCGGCGCCCACCGATTGGGACTGACGGGGATCGCCCAGGCACCACA
>DATAIT010000111.1 GCA_036262515.1 Acidimicrobiales bacterium
CAAGGCGATCGTCGCGGTGTCGACGCCGTGGCGCAAGGCGATGGTCGCCGACCAGTGTCGAAGGTCGTGGAGACGCCACTTCCTGTCAATCCCCGCCACCGAGCGGGCCCGTGTCCACCACCACCCGATCCTCGACGGCGGAGGCGGGTTCTCGTCGAAGGAGAACAGGTACGGCGAGATCACCGACCGCTCGTGGCAGAGGGCCTCGATAGCGGCGACGGTGTCGGCATCGAAGCGGACCACGCGGCGGTTGGCCGTCTTGGTCGGCGCGTCGACCAGGACCGAGGCCCCAGCCTCACTGGAATCGCGGGCCACGCTGCTGTCGACGGTGAGCCGGTCGCCGTCGAGGTCGTCCCACCGCAGGGCCGCCAGTTCGGCGCGGCGGAGGCCGGCGGCGGCGGCCAGGCGGAGCGCGAGAGCGGCCGCCGGGTCGATGGCGGCGGCGGCCGCGATCACCGCCTGCACGTCGTCGGTGCTCATGGCCGTGCGGGGCGCTTGGCGGGGTTGGCGGAGGCGGGCGGCCATGGCCGGGTTCATCCCGATCCACCCCCACCGCACCGCCTGCGACAGGGCGGCGCGCAGCGCGCTGTGGCGACCCCGGATGGCCGTCTCCCCCACCCCGGCCCTTCGCATGCGGGCGTGCCAGCGCTCGACGTCGGCGACGCCGAGGCGGGCCAGGCGCATCGAGGCGATGGGGTCCTTGGCGATGAAGCGGATCCGGCCGGCGGAGTCACGGCGCGATGCCGGCGCCCACACGTCGGCGTTCACCTCCTGCCACGCGGCGAGAACCTCGACGACCGTGCGTCCGGCGTCCTTGGACGACGGGCCCGCCTCCAGCGAGGCGGCCACCAACTGGGCCTCGCGCTTACTGCCCCGCACGGTGCGGCTCAGCTGGGTGGGACGGCCCTTGGCGTCGCGCCCGGTGAACACCCGGACCTCCCAGACACCCTTCTCACGCTCCCTGATCGTGGCCACTCGAAGATCTTACAATCGTTCGAAACCGACTAGGGACGGACTAGGGATGAAATACTGAACAGGCGTTCGACCAAAGCCACCAGCTACGAGATATGCCTGCCGGATATGGCTCTTGCGATGATGAGCCGCTGGATCTCCGACGTGCCCTCGAAGATCGTGTAGATCTTGGCGTCCCGGTGCCAGCGCTCCACCGGCGCGTCGCGCACGTAGCCGTGGCCGCCGAGGATCTGGATGGCCTCGTCGGTCACCCGCACCGCCGTCTCCGCCGCGAACAGCTTCGACATCGAACCCTCGCCGTTGGGGAACCCGTTGCCCTGGCGGCTCATCCATGCGGCCCGCCAGACCAGGAGCCGGGCGGCGTCGATGGCCACCTTCATGTCAGCCAGCTTGAAGGCGATGGCCTGGTTCTCCACGATGGCCCGCCCGAACTGGTGACGCTCGCCGGCGTAGGCCAGGGCGTGCTCGTAGGCGGCCCGCGCGATCCCGACCGCCTGGGCGCCTATCGACGGGCGCGTCGCCTCGAACGTCGCCATGGCGGCCTGCGTGCGCCCGCTGCCGCGGCCCTCCCTCGCCCGGGCCAGCCGCTCGTCGAGCCGCTCTCGACCGCCCAGCAGGCAACGGCCGGGGACCCGGCATGCGTCGAGGACCACCTCGGCGGTGTGCGAGGCCCGGATCCCCATCTTCTTGAACTTCCTTCCCTGCGACAGTCCGGGCGTGCCGGGCGGGACGACGAAGCTGGCGTGGCCCCTCGACCCGAGCGCCGGATCCACCGACGCCACGATCACGTGGACGCCTGCGATGCCGCCGTTGGTGATCCAGGTCTTCGTGCCGTCGAGGACCCACTCGTCGGTGGCCTCGTCGTACACGGCCCTCGTCTTCAGGGCGCTCACGTCGGAACCGGCGTCGGCCTCCGACACGGCGAAGGCGGCCACGGCCACCTTGTCCCGTTCGTCGCGAAAGCACAGGGGCAGCCATTCGGCGATCTGCTGCGGCGTGCCGCCGGCCATGATCCCCGATACGCCGAGCGTGGTCCCGAAGAGGGACAGGGCGACCCCGGCGTCGCCCCAGCACATCTCCTCCATGACCACCGGCACCAGCAGGCCGGTGGGATCGGCGAAGGTGTTGGCCACGAACTCGAGCGAGTAGAGCCCGATCTCAGCCGCCTGCTCGATGACCGGCCAGGGCGTCTCCTCCCGCTCGTCCCACTCCGACGCCACGGGGCGCACCACGTTGGCGGCGAAGTCGTGGACCCACGACCGGAGCTGGCGCTGGTCCTCGTCGAGGTCGAGGGAGAACTGGGCCACGGTGGCTCCTTGGCGGTGGCGGCGGACGGCGACCGCCCATGATGGCCCGGCGCCGGTCACCATCCCTGGCAGCCGTAGAGTCGCCCATGCGCGCCGCTGCGGTTGGGCACGACGGCCGGCTGGAGGTCGTGGACAGGCCGGAGCCCGAGCCGGGACCCGGCGAGGTGGTGGTGGCCGTCGAGCGCTGCGGCATATGCGGCAGCGACCTGCACCTGCGGGCGTCGGGACTGCTGCCGGCAGGTGCCGTCCTCGGTCACGAGCTCGGCGGACGCGTTGTCGAGGCGGCGCCCGACGGGTCCGGGCCGCCGGTGGGAACCCTGGTCGCCGTCCTGCCGGCCCGGCGCTGCGGCACCTGCAGCGCCTGCCGCGCCGGGCGCCCGAACCTCTGCCAGCTGCAGCTGACGACCTCGATCGGTCTCGGCTGGCGGGACGGCGGCTTCGCCGAACGGGTGGCCGTGCCCGCCTCCGGATGCCATCCGATGCCTGCGGGGTCCACGCCCGGGCGCACGGCGCTGGTCGAGCCCTATGCCGTCGCCCTCCACGCGCTGGCCCGGAGCCGTGTCGGCGACGACCGCGACCTGGCGGTTGCCGTCATCGGGGCCGGCACGGTCGGGCTCATGTGCGTGGCCGCACTCGCCAGGGCGGGCGTGGCGCGCCTGGTGGTGGCCGAGCCGCGCGCCGGCCGGGCCGACGCGGCCAGGGCCGTCGGGGCCACCGCGGTGGACGCCGTCGTCGACGTGGCCCGCGTTCTCGGAGGACCGCCCGAGGTCGTCTTCGACGCCACCGGCGCAGCCGCCGTGCCCGGCCGGGCCGTCGAGGCGGCGGCCCCCGGCGGCCAAGTGGTGCTCCTGGGCGTGGGAGCGCCCGGGACCGACGTCGCCGTCCCGGGGCTGGTCTGGGTGGTCAAGGAGGTCGACGTGGTGCCGTCGATCGCCTACACGGACGAGGACTTCGCCCGAGCTGCCGTCGCCGTGTCGCAGGGAGCGGCCGACGAGGTGCTCGCCCGCTCGACGCACCGACCGCTGGCCGGCGCCCAGGGGGCCTTCGAGGAGCTGGAGCGCTCCGACGGCCCGGTGAAGGTGTTGCTCGACCCCTCCCGCTGACGCCCCGCCGGCAGGGTCGACTGGCGGCGTTTGCGGCGGTCGCCTCCAGGGGACAGCCCCTGCGACAGTGCTCGGCCTGACCAGCATGGCGGGACCGTTGGCAGACGACGTGTGACCCGGTACCCTTTCGGAAAGCGCCACTCCGCGTGGGGATCGGAGTACCAGAAAGGCGACATGCGGCAGCGAGCGCAGGTGAGGGAGCAGGGCGTCGACGTCGAGCTCGCCCGCCTGGCCACCGAGGGTGACGTCGGTGCGTTCGAGGAGCTGTATCGGCGCCACGTCGAGGCGGCGTGGCGGATGGCCCTGGCCGTCACGAACAACCCCCACGACGCAGCCGATGCCGTGAGCGACGCCTTCACCCGCGTGTTCCAGGCCCTCCCCGACCGACCGCACGCCGCCGGCCACTTCCTCCCCTACCTCCTGGCCGCCGTGCGCAATGCCGCCATCGACGGCGTCCGCCGGCGTCAACGGGCCGCCAACCCGAGCGACCGCCCCGACTGGGTCAGCATGGGCGCCGAGCCCGGCGACGAGCTGGTGGCCGACGTCGACGCCACGCTGGTGGCCCGGGCCTTCCGCAGCCTGCCCGAACGGTGGCGGTCCGTGCTGTGGCTCGTCGAGGTCGAGGGCTTCGCCCATCGCGACGTCGCCGGCCTGCTGCACATGACGCCCAACGGCGTGGCCCAGCTGGCCGTTCGGGCCCGCGCCGGGCTCCGGCAGCGCTACCTCCAGGCGCACCTCGGCGACGCCGCCGTGCGCACCGCCTGCCGCGACACGGTCGGCCGGCTCGGCGCCTACGCCGCCGGCGGCCTTGCCCCCCGTGACATCTCCAAGGTGGACCAGCACCTGGCCGGCTGCGAGGCCTGCCGGTCGCGGCTCGCCCAGCTGGAGGAGGTCACACCCTGCTTGCACCGCGCCGTGCTGCCCTTGCCCTCCGCGCTGGCCGCCCTCTCGGCGGCACGGCTGCATCTCGCCGGCGGAGCGGCGGGCGGGGCAGCGGCCGGCGCATCGGCCTCGGCCCTTCCTGCTGGCGTCGGCATCGGCATGGCCGCCGCCGTGGTCCCGGCACCGCTGATCGCCACGGTCGCCTCGGCCGCGCTCCTCGTGGCCGGCGTGGTCGGTGCAGGCGTCGTCCAGCGCAACGTCACCGGCCCCGCAGCGGCAGCCTCGGCACCTGCGCCGAGCGTTGACGACTCTGCATTGGGCGCTGCCTCGGGCCCGGTCACCGCACCGTCCGGCGGAGGCAATGACGCGGTCACCGGCGTCGCAGACCGGTCGGGCGTCGGCGCCGCGCTGGCCGGTGTCACCGACGTCGTGGACGACCTCGCCCGTGGCGTCGCCGCCGCCCTGCCGCCCGGGACCACCGACACCCTCACGGCGGTCTCGCAGGGAGACGTCCGCATCGACGTGGGCGACGCCGCCGGCGTCGACCTCCGAAGCGGGTCCGAGGGTTGCCCGTCCTTCCGGATCTTCGGCCTGCAACTGCGCTGCCAGGGCACCGGTGCCGTGATCGAGGCGCCGGGCGCGCCGGCCGACCCGCTCGACCCCGGAGCGGCGGCGACGCCCAGCCGGACGGTCGAGGTGGATCCCGACCACCTGCTGCCCCCGCCGCCCGCCCAGACGCCCTGACGAGCGGCACCGACGAGTGAGCCCCCGACCCGGAGGTCAGGGGCTCATCCGAACTTCACTTCGTGTACTCCTTGATCCGGACGACGCCGGTCGTGCTGCAGCGCTCCGGCACCGGGGGCTCTAGAGCGGGCGGACGCTGGCCGCCTGCAGGCCCTTGGGGCCCTCCTGCACCTCGAACTCGACCTGCTGGCCTTCCTCCAGGGAGCGATATCCATTTGTCTGGATAGCGCTGAAGTGCACGAACACGTCCGCACCCTCCGACTGCGAGATGAAGCCGTAGCCCTTCTCAGCGTTGAACCACTTGACCGTTCCGGTCGCCACGTTGGCGATCCTCCTTCGTGAATGACTGCTACCAGGAGAATGCCATCCGTGCGACTGCGTCGTGCGATGCAGCAAGTCTCCGCCCGATGACGTTAGCAGCCGTACCCGGCGAGGCAAGGGCCGACGTTCACCTGTGGACGGTGGTGCCGCCGGCGGTGTCCTTCACCGTGTAGCCGAGGGCCGTGAGCCGGTCGCGGATGGCGTCGGACCGGGCGAAATCCCGCACCGCACGCGCCTCGTCGCGCTCGGCCACCAGGGCGGCGACCTCGTCGCCGACCGCGGTGTCGGCCGCACGCGCGACCAGGCCGAGGGCGCCGGCCATCTCCTCCACGGCGCCCACCAGCGGGGCGGCCCGGGCCATGTCGCCGCCGTCGAGGGCGGAGTTGGCCGACCGGACGAGGGCGAAGAGCGATCCGGTGGCGGCAGGCGTGCCGAGGTCGTCGTCCATGGCCGCCCGGAAGCCGTCCAGCGCGTGGCGGTCGGGCGCCGCCGGCGGCGACGGCCGGGCGTCCCCCAGCGCCTCCCAGCGCCGGGCCAGCTCGTCGAGGCGGTCGAGCGAGCGCTCGGCGTCGGCGATGCGCTCGCGCACGACCTCCAGCGGCGAGCGGTAGTGGGCCTGGAGGACGAGGAGCCGGTAGGCCCGCGGGTCGGTGCGGGCCAGGAGATCGGGCAGCGTCGTGAAGTTGCCCAGGGACTTGGACATCTTCTCCCCCGCCGTCTCCACGAAGGCGTGATGCATCCAGTGGCGGGCGAACGTGCGCCCGAGCGCCACCGCCTGCGCCCGCTCGTTCTCGTGGTGGGGGAACTGGAGGTCGAGACCGCCCGTGTGCAGGTCGAAGCCGTCGCCGAGCAGCCCCAGCGACATCACCACGCACTCGGTGTGCCAGCCCGGCCGGCCGGGGCCCCACGGCGAGTCCCACTGCGGCTCGCCGGGCTTGGACTTCTTCCACAGCACGAAGTCCCACGGCGACCGCTTCTCGTCCACCACGTCGACCCGCTGGCCGGCGCGCAGGCTGTCGAGCGGCTGGCCGGCGAGCAGCCCGTAGCCGTCCACCGCCTCGACGGCGAAGTACACACCGTCGCTGGTCTCGTAGGCGATGTCCTTGGCGACCAGGTCCTCCACCAGCTCCACCATCCCCGGGACGTAGGCGGTGGCGTGCGGGGCGTCGTGGGGCGGCAGCACGCCGAGCCCCTCCAGCGCGTCGTTCCACGCCTGCTCGAACTCGGTCGCCACCTCGGTCTCGGAGCGGCCCTCCTGGGCGGCCCGGGCGATGATCTGATCGTCGATGTCGGTGATGTTCGACACGTGGTGCACGACCAGTCCCGTCCACTCGAGGTACCGGCGCAAGACGTCGTAGACCAGCATCTGGCGACCGTGGCCGATGTGGGGCGGGCCGTACACGGTGGGGCCGCAGACGTAGATCGACACCCGGCCCGGGTCGCGCAGGTCGAGCTCGCGCACGGTGCCCAATGCAGTGTCGTGGAGACGCAGCACGCAGGTACGGTAACCGCACCATGACCCGCACCGTCCCGGAGAAACCGTCGCTCGATGGGCTCGAGGAGCGCTGGTCGGCGCACTGGGAAGAGGCGGGCACCTACCGTTTCGAGCGGGCCGGACCTCGCGGCGACGTCTTCTCCGTCGATACGCCGCCGCCCACGGTGAGCGGCTCGCTCCACGTCGGCCACGTGTTCTCGTACACCCACACCGACACCGTCGCCCGCTTCTGGCGGATGCGCGGCAAGCAGGTCTTCTATCCCATCGGGTGGGACGACAACGGACTGCCCACCGAGCGCCGGGTCCAGAACTACTTCGGGGTGCGCTGCGATCCGTCGCTCCCCTACGACCCCGCCGTCGAGCCGCCGGGCGCCAAGGCCAAGCAGCAGTTGCACGTCTCGCGTCCCAATTTCGTGGAGCTGTGCGAGCGGCTGACGGCCGAGGACGAGCGGGCCTTCGAGCATCTGTTCCGGCACCTCGGGCTCTCGGTCGACTGGACGACCATCTACACCACCATCTCCAGGGAGGCCCAGCGGGTTTCCCAGCTCGGGTTCCTGCGCATGCTCGGGCCGGGCCACGCCTACCAGCAGGTGGCACCCACGCTGTGGGACGTCGACTTCCAGACGGCGGTGGCCCAGGCCGAGCTGGAGGACCGCGAGCAGCCGGGCGCCTACCACCGAATCCGCTTCGGCGACGTGGAGATCGAGACGACGCGACCAGAGCTCATCCCGGCCTGCGTCGCCCTCGTCGCCCATCCCGACGACGCCCGGTTCCAGGCTCGCTTCGGCGACACGGTCCCGTCTCCGCTGTTCGGAGTCGAGGTGCCGATCCTCGCCCACGAGCTGGCCGATCCCGAGAAGGGTTCGGGCATCGCCATGATCTGCACGTTCGGCGACGTCACCGACGTGGTGTGGTGGCGCGAGCTGCACCTGCCAGTCCGCAGCATGCTCGGGCGCGACGGCCGGGTCGTGGCCACGCCGCCCGACGGTGTCCCCGACGGCGAGGCCTGGCAGGAGCTGGCCGGCGCCACCGCCAAGCAGGCGCGGGGCCGCATCGTCGAGCGCCTACGGGCCAGCGGCGATCTGGTCGGCGAGCCCCGGTCGATCACGCACCCCGTCAAGTTCTACGAGAAGGGCGACCGGCCCCTCGAGATCGTCACCAGCCGCCAGTGGTTCATCAAGGTGCTCGACGACAAGGAGGCGCTGAAGGAGCAGGGTCGCAGGCTGCGCTGGCACCCGCCGTTCATGGCCGCCCGGTACGAGAACTGGGTCGACGGGCTGAACAGCGACTGGCTGGTCAGCCGCCAGCGGTTTTTCGGCGTGCCCTTCCCGGTGTGGTACCCGATCGGCGACGAGGGCCAGATCGACCACGACCACCCCATCACTCCGCCCGAGGAAGCCCTGCCGGTCGACCCGTCCACCGACGTGCCCCCGGGGTACACCGAGCGTCAGCGGGACCAGCCCGGCGGGTTCGCCGCCGATCCCGACGTCATGGACACGTGGGCGACGTCGTCGCTCACTCCCCAGATCGCCGGCGGGTGGGGCACCGATGCCGAGCTGTTCGCCATGGTCTACCCGTTCGACGTGCGGCCCCAGGGTCACGACATCATCCGCACCTGGCTGTTCTCCACGGTGGTCCGGTCGTACCAGCTGCACGACGGCGCCCTGCCCTGGACCGACGCCGCCATCTCCGGATGGATCCTCGACCCCGACCGCAAGAAGATGTCGAAGTCGAAGGGCAACGTGGTCACGCCGATGGCGATGCTCGAGCAGTACGGCACCGACGCCGTCCGTTACTGGGCGGCCAGCGCCCGGCCCGGCACCGACACCGCCGTCGAAGAGAACCAGATGAAGAACGGCCGGCGCCTGGCCATCAAGCTGCTCAACGCCTCGAGGTTCGTGCTCTCCCTGCCCCGGGTCGACGGCTCACCCTCGGCGGCCGTCGACCGGGCCATGCTCGCCGGGCTGTCCGTCCTGGTCGCCGACGCGACGGCCGCCTTCGAGGCCTACGACTACGCCCGCCCGCTGGAACGCACCGAGGCCTTCTTCTGGTCGTTCTGCGACGACTACCTGGAGCTGGTGAAGAACCGGGCCTACGGCGGTGGCGAAGGCGGGGGCTCGGCCACCGCCACCCTCGAGATCGTCCTGTCCGCCGTGCTGCGCCTGTTCGCTCCCTTCCTCCCCTTCGTCACCGAGGAGGTGTGGTCGTGGTGGCAGGACGGCTCGGTGCACCGGTCCATTTGGCCGCGGGCCGAGGAGCTGGGCGACGGCGAGAGCGGCGACCCGCTGGTCCTCGAGGTGGCCAGCGACGTCCTCCGTTCCATTCGCAAGGCCAAGAGCGAGGCAAAGGTCTCCCAGCGCGCCGCCGTCGACGTCGTGGTGGTCCGTGACACTGCGGTCCGCCTCGCCGCTCTGCGGTCGGCCGACTCGGACCTGCGCGACGCCGGCTCGGTGGCCGAGCTCCGCCTCGAGGAGGGCGACACCGCCTCCGTCGACGTCACCCTCGCTCCCCCGCCGCCCGCCGCCGAGGCCTGATCCGTCGGTTCGGCCGGAGCGGACCCGGCCCGGCCCGCCGCCCCCGACGCGACCGAGAGGACCGGTGCCTCCTGCCGCGCCGGCGGGCGCCGGCACGGCTACGGTCGAGCGATGGCAGCGGCGAGGCGCTCGCTCGCCGGCCTGGTCCTGGCCGGAGGCAGCGGGAGCCGGCTGGGCCGGCCCAAGGCGACGATCGTGGTGCGGGGGCGCACGCTGGTGGAGCGGGCGGTCGAGCTGCTGTCGGCCCGGTGCGACCCCGTGATCGTCGTGTCCCGGCCCGACGTCCCGCTCCCCTCCCTCGACGTCCCCGTCGTCTTCGACCGCAAGGGCGTGCGGGGGCCGATGAACGCGCTGGCCACCGGGCTGGCCGCCCTCGACACCGACGACGTCCTCGTCCTGGCCTGCGACCTCCCCTTCACCGGGCCCGTCCTCGATCGCCTGGCGGCGGCGCCGCGGGGCAGAGCGGTGGCCGCGCGCGACGACCGGCTGCAGCCCCTGTGTGCCCGCTACCCCCGGGAGGCCACGCTCGAGGCGTGCCGGAAGCTGGCCAGCCAGGGCGTCCGGCGCATGACGTCGCTGCTCATCACCCTCGACACCCGCTCCATCGAGGCTGGCGCGGACGAGCTGTTCAACGTCAACACCCCCGAGGACCTCGACGCCGCCCGCCTCCGACCACCCACATGAGCGCCTGCCGGCGGCCGAGGTGGCCCGGTGCGGCGGTCAACCGGCCGGCGGCGGCTCGTCGAGCAGGAGGCCCATGATGACGGCGTCCCACAGCTCGCCGTTGCGCCGCCGGTAGTGGCGCCGGAGCAAACCCTCCTCGACGAAGCCGAACCTGCGGTACAGGCCGCGAGCGGCCTCGTTGTGGGGCCACACCTGGAGCGCCACCTTGTGGGCGCCGGCGCCGCGGGCCCAGTCGATGCCGGCCCCGAGGAGCGCCTTGCCCACGCCGCGACCGCGCCAGGATGCGGCGACGAGCATGCCGACGTCGGCCACGCCGTAGGACCGCAGGCTCATGCCGAGCTGCCCGATCAACTCGCCTGCGGCACCCGCTTCAGCCACGAACGCACCCTCGTGGGGATCGGCCAGCGCGGCACGCAGCTGGTCGTGACGCTGCGCACGGTCGACGTGCTCGACCCCGATCCAACGCCCTTCGGCGGCCACCGCCTCGACCAGGGACACGAGGGCCGCCAGGTCGGCGACGGTCGTCCGCCGCACTCGGAACGGCCGGGCGCTACGGGTGACGTTCTCGGGCGGCATCGTCGCCCAGCCGCCCGCGCCGCGGTGGAAGGCGCTCCTGCACGGCGGCCAGGGCGAGCGCCAGCGCCTCGATGGCGCGCTCGGTGCGCTCGCTCGGGCGGTGGAGATTGGCCGTCTCGAGCCGGGCCAGCGCCCGCCGGGCGGCGATCGGTGCCGCCGGGCTGGCCCCGGCCATGGCGACCAGTGCCTCGGCGGCGCCCCGGGCGGTGAACCGCGGTTCGATGGCGAGGACCAACGCACGGGCCTGCAACCTTTGGTCGAGATCCGCATGCATCTCAATCGCTCCGAAAGCGGCGCATGGGCGATCACCTCTGAGATGTCCAGCGACTTGGTGCGACCGACCCTCTCCGTGCTGGAGAGAGAGCGATGAATCCGTCGAACCCACCGTAGTTCGGGCCTATTCCGCAGTCAAGGCGGTCCCAGGACTCGTCGCGCCGCCCGGTATGGCGGCCGGATGTCAGGGCTGCACCCTCACGAGGAATGACCGGGTCTCCACCGGGGTGGCGTCCCAGGGTGTGCCGTAGGTGAACCGCACCTCCACGTCCCCTGGCGTGCGCGCCGCCAGGCGGGCCACGTGCCGCGGCGGCTGGTCGGCGGCGAAGCTCTCCGACACCATCGCCACCCCCGGCGAGGAGACGGCGGAGCGCCACAGGTGGGCGGGCCGGGGGGACGTGGCCAGCACCAGCTCGAACTCCTGCCCGACACGGACGTCGATCGTCTCGGTGACGTGTGCCTGGGGAGCACCGC
>DATAIT010000112.1 GCA_036262515.1 Acidimicrobiales bacterium
CCACCGGCTCGACCGGCTCCGGCTCTGCCGCCACCGGCTCGACCGGCTCCGGCTCTGCCGCCACCGGCTCGACCGGCTCCGGCTCTGCCGCCACCGGCTCGACCGGCTCCGGCTCCGCGGCCGCTGGCTCGACCGGCGCCACGGCGACGGGTTCGACCGGCTCCGGCTCCGCGGCCGCTGGCTCGACCCGTTCCACCGCGACCGGCTGGGGGTGGCCGACCGGCTCCCCGGGGGCCGGTGCCCCCGGCCGGGCGTCGGTCGGCGGCGACGACTCGGCTCCGTCCGGCTCTGACGTGTCCGGCCCCTGCGGGGCATCGGCCGGCTCTTGGTCGCTCGACCCGGCGGCGGCGCCCGGCGCCGGCGTGAGCGACGTGGCGTCGGCGCTGTCTATCCAGAGGGCCCAGTCTGCGTCCGTCCACGCGAGCACGGGCTTGTCGGCGAGCATCGCCGCCGTCGTCACCGGCGGCTCGCCGGGCGCCTCGTCATCGGCGTCCGCCTCCACCTCCGCCGCGGATCCTGGCCGGCCGACGATGTCGCCGGCACCGCCCGTCCCCGAATCCCCGCGATCGTTTCGTTCGTCGGGATCGACCCACTCCGGAAGCGTCACGTGGCCGCCGGCCGCCGGCGGCCGGGCCGGGCGGCCGGGACGCCTCCACCGCGGTGGGTTGTCGCGGGTTCCATGGCAGGCTGTGCCGGAGAGACGCGACGCACGGACGTGGACACGATCGATCCGATGGTAGTGCCGGCCCCCCCGGGCTGGGATACGTCAACCGAGGCCTCGAACTGGCGCTGGCTGCGCTGGGCCGCCCCCGCGTTCATCGTGTCCCTGCTGCTCCTCGGCTCGATGCAGGTGAGCCTGCCGTACTACGCGCTCGCACCCGGTGACGCCCGCCAGGTGAACGATCTGATCCGCGTTCCCAAGGAGCGGAGCTTCCCGCCACGGGGCAAGGTGCTGCTCAGCACGGTGTCGCTCAGCCGTGTCAACGCCCTCGAAGCGTTCTTCGGCTGGCTCGACTCCGACGTCGACGTCCTGCCGGAGGACCAGATCCTCGGAACCACGCCCCGGAACAAGTTCACCCAGCAGAACATCCAGGAGATGGACACGTCGAAGCAGCTGGCGTCGGTGGTGGCTCTCCGCCGCCTCGGCTACGCCGTGCCGGAACAGGGCAAGGGCGCCCTGGTCGTCCAGGTGGAGAAGGGCGCGCCGGCCTCTGGGCGACTCGTCCAGGGCGAGGTCATCACCGGCGTCGACGGTCATCCGGCCGCCCTCTCCCAGGAGGTCGTCGACCGCATCAAGACGCACGAGCCAGGCGAGTCCATCCGCCTCGACGTCACGGGCGTCAAAGGCGAGACCCGCGTCGAGCAGGTCGTCCTCGGCCGCCGTCCCGACGGGGGCGAGGGCTACCTCGGGGTGGTGCTCAACACCAAGGAGCAGAAGTTCGACTTCCCCTTCGACGTCGCCATCGACTCGGGCACGATCGGCGGGCCGTCGGCCGGTCTGGCGTTCACCCTCGGGGTGCTCGACACGCTCACGGCGGGGGAGCTCACCGGCGGCAAGAAGGTGGCGGCAACGGGAACCATCGAGATCGACGGCCACGTGGGCGACGTCGGGGGAGTGGTCCAGAAGACGGCGGCCGTGCGAGCGGCGGGCGCAAGCGTGTTCCTGGTGCCTCCCGGCGAGTACGAGGACGCGATCGCCCACGCCGGGCCGAAGCTCGAGGTCGTGAAGGTCACCAGCCTCGACGAGGCGCTCGCCGCCATGGCCCGACTGGGCGGTGACGTGAGCGCTCTCGGGTCGACACCGTCCGGAACGTCGGGATGACGGGCCGGGGCGCCGGCTGTGGGCGGTAGGCTGTCGAAATTGGGCCGCTCAAACTCCTTCTGACCGCGCCGCGCCTGTCGATATAGGCCCCGGATGTCCGCTTCGAGCGCTCAGCTCCAATTCGCCGCCGAATTCGTCGTGTTCCTGGCCGCGGCGTCAGGGCTTGCCGTCGTCGCGCTGCGAGGAGCGCTGCTCAGCGAGAAGGCGGCGGGCGAGGGGGCGCTGACAGCCGGTTTCCTGGCGCTGGCCACCGCCGCCTTCCTCCACGGGTCGCAGCTCGTGGACGACGGGGGTTCCACCCTGATCGTCGGACTGCGCACCGCCGGGATCATCGGCGTCCTGCTGGGCTGCCTGGTGGGATGGGTGGCGGGGGAGACGGCCCGAATCCTGCTCGGCGTCGCCGTGGCTTTCATCGCCAGCGCCACGTTCGTGGACTCCGGCCAGTCCACGACGTTCTCCCGCGTCGCCCTGAGCGCCGGTGGCCTGGCCCTCGGCGTGGCCGTCCTCGTGGCCAGCCGGCGGTCCATCGCCGCCCGGGTGGCCGCCACTGCGGCCACCACCCTGCTGATCGTGGTCCTCGTCCTCGGCGTGGCCATCTCCGCCGTGCTCGTCAACACGGTCCAGGAGAGCGCGGTCGACCGCATCCAACGACGGGCCGAGAACGAGGCGTCCAGCGTCAACGCCAACGAGGCGCCCTTCAGGCTGCGCGAGGCCAAGGTCATCGCCTCGGCCCTCCTCGCGGTCATCCCCGACGTCCTCGCGGCAAAGGTGGACCAGAACAGCTCGAATCGGCTCAGCCCATCTCTCTCCAAGGTTTCCACCCAGTTCCTCGACGACGTCTCGCTGGCCTTCGTCGCGCCCACCGGTCGCGTGCACGGCGTCGCCAACCTCTCCACCGCGCAGGTGGTCGCCCTGGCCGGGAAGCCAGTGGTGATCGAGGCGCTCAACTCCGGCGGCGTCCGGACGTCGATCGAGCTGCTCGAGAACGACGCCTTCACCGTCGGGGCCGCACCCGTCGTCGTGCCGAACGTCGGCCTGGCCGGCGTCGCCGTGGCCCTCAAGCGCCTCGACGACACCTATCTGGCGCAGGTCGCCAGCGACGACCCGGACCTCTCGCTCGCCCTCGTGAAGAACTCGACCGTCGCCCGTCGCGGCGATCAGCCCGCCCCGTCGGCGATCGCCGGGATGCTCCGCAGGGCGCTGACCGAGGGTCGCACGAGCAGGTCGGTCGTAGGGGACCGGTTCGTGGCCGTGGCGCCGGTCAAGCAGGGCGACGGAACGCCGCAACTGGCCCTCGTGGCGTCCAGTCCCACCACACTGGTCAACCGCACACGGGACGACCTGTTCCGCAACCTCTTCCTCGTGGCCCTCGGCGGCGCCCTCCTCGCACTGCTGTTCGCCGTGGCCATCGGTGCCCGCATCGGCGCCGGCCTCGCCCGCCTGCGGACCGCTGCGGAGGCCATCCAGGGGGGCGACTTCACCGTGCGCGCCGGCATCGAGAGTGCCGACGAGGTCGGCGTCCTCAGTCGCGCCTTCGACTCCATGGCCGAGTCGGTGCAGGAGAAGACGGCGGCCGAGACGCGCCTTCGCGGCCGCCTGGAGGCGGTCGTCGCCGGGATGGGGGAGGCGCTCGTCGCCGTCGACGGCTCGAACCGGGTCACCGACTTCAACCGGGCGGCAGAGGAGCTGATCGGGCTCCGTCAGGACGAGGCGCTGGGGAGGCCGATCGACCGGATCGTGCGCTTGTCCGACAGCGACGGGGCGCCGATCGAGGTCACGCAGTCGCGCGGCGGGCCGAGGTGGAGCACGCTCGGCATGGTGGAGACCGTCGAGGGGCGCCTGGTGCCGGTCGCCGTGTCCGCCGGGGCGCTCCGCGGGCCCGGCACGGAGGCCGGCGGCAGCGTCCTCGTCCTCGCCGACCTCACCCGCGAGCGCGAGGTCGAGCAGATGAAGAAGGAGTTCCTCTCGCGCATTGGCCACGAGCTGCGCCATCCGCTGGTGCCGATCATGGGCTACGCCGAGATCCTGAATCGCAAGGAGGTCCCCCGCGACAAGGCGCGCGAGATGTACGCCGAGATGCTGGACCAGTCGCGCAAGCTCGAACGGATCATCGAGATGCTCGAGTTCTTCGCCGCTTCCGCCGCCGCTCAGCTGTCGCTGCGCCTGGAGGAGATCGATCCTCGAGTGGTGATCGACGACGTCGTTCGCCGGTGGCAGATGCGGCTCGGCTCGCCGGACCTCGTGCGGCCGAGGGTGCGCCGCACGACGCCCACCGTGCTGGCAGACCGGCGCCGTCTCACCAAGAGCATCGACGAGTTGGTGGACAACGCGGTGAAGTTCTCGCTGAACGGTGGGAAAATAGTGGTGTCGGCCGAACCACGCCCCGACGGAGGGGTGGAGATCAGCGTGACGGACCACGGGCAGGGCATGACAGCGGCGGAACAGGAGAAGGCCTTCGAGGCCTTCGTCCAGGGCGATCCGTCCGATACGCGGCCGTATGGCGGCCTTGGCCTCGGCCTGGCGTTCGTGCGCCGGGTGGCGGAGGCCCACGGCGGCACCCTGCAATGCACATCTGTCATCGGAAAGGGCTCGAAGTTCTCAATCTCGGTGCCCAACGTGCCGAAGGAAACGGCGGGATGAGGCGTCTCGCCGTGGTTGTGGTGTCGGCGATCGTGGTCGCCGGCGCGGGATGCTCGAAGGAGCCCGTCCGTTCGGGGCAGGCCGTCGTCGAGATCAGCAAGGGCAGCCGCGTCCTGATCGGTGAGCGCAACCAGGGTCTTCGTCCCGCCACGGGCAACCGCACCCTGCACGTCGGCGCGCAGGTGAAGGTGCTCGACGGGTCGGCGTCGATCTCGCTCGAGGACGGGGCCCGCCTCGACGTGCGCAAGGGCAGCGAGATCGGGCTCGGTTCTCCGCTGTCCCTCGTTGCCGACGACCTCCTCGTCACCAGCGGGAGGGCCCCGGTCAAAGTCGCCGTCGCCGGCTCGGCCGTCACCGTCGACGGCGTGGCCCGGCTCACCCGCGACCTCGCCGTCTCCGCCGCCACCTACCGGGGCAGCGTGACGGTGCAGTCGGCCGCCCGCACGCTCGTGGTCCCCGCCCTCCGCCAGACGCAGGTTCCCTCGCTCGGGGTGCTGCCCGCGACAGCGGAGCCTTTGGACTACGACACGAAGGACATCTGGGATCGTCGCTTCCTCGGCGTCGCCATGGAGTTGACGGACCAGCTGGAGGCCCGCAGCCGCGGATTCACCAACCTCCTCGAGCCCGGCTCGGGCCGCACGGCCGGGTTCTTCCGGCTCCTCCTGCCGGCGCTGGAGAACGAGCCGGCGTTCGACCAGGATCTGCTGTCCGATACCCGTCCCCCCGGCGAGACGCTCATCGGCGCCGCCATAGCCGTCAGCGGCAAGATCGGCTCGTTCGTGGAGCGCTGGGACTCGGTGTTCCGCTTCAAGGGCCAGGGTGCCTCCTGGGGTCTCGTGGCGCTCGACCAGCAGGTGAACAACGCCGATTCGCTGGTGCACACGGTCGACGTCGCCATCGGCGGCCAGTCGTTCGCCTTCGCGCCTGCTCCGACGGTCGCCCCGGTCGTCGAGCCGCCGCCGCCGGCCCCCGTCGAGGCGCCGACCCCGCAGTCGACGCCGCGCTCGTCCGCACCTGCGCCGGCGCCCGCCGCGCCGGCCACGCCCACCAAGCCGGCGGCGGAGCCACCGCCGCTGATCACCCTGCCGGAGCTTCCCGAGCTCGTTCCCCCGGCGAACCCCGATGATCCCGGGCTGCTCACTCCGCTCCTCGACGTGGTGACCGACACCCTCAGCGGACTTCTCGCTCCCGGGTAGCACCGCTTGGTGCGTTGCCGGGGAGGACTGCGCCGGCCATACCCCCTCGCGTGCCGGTTCGGTCGTAATCTCGGGCCATGTCCGACGGGCCCCTCTCCCCCGAAGAGGTCGCCCACCGCGGCTTCGGCACGGCGTTCCGGGGGTTCGACACGGCCGAGGTCCGTACCTACCTGCAGCGGGTGGCCAACGACCTGCGGGCCTCGACGGCCCGCGAGCGCGAGCTCCACCGGCGCCTGGCCGACGCCGAGCACCGTGCCGCCCATCCGGTCCTCGAGGGCGATGCCCTCACGCACGCGCTGGGCGATGAGATGGGCCGCATCCTGGCGTCGGCCCAGCAGGCGGCCATCGGGCTCAAGGACAAGGCGGAGGAGAACGCCGCCCGCATCCTGCGGGAGGCGCACGAGCAGGCACAGCGCATCCGGGCCCAGGCCGAAGCGATCCTGGCCGTCCGCACCCAGGAGGCCGAAGCGGAGGCGTCGGAGATCACCCGTGGCGCCGAGGCCGAGGCGGCCGCCATCGTGGAGCGGGCGTCGCAGGAGGCGGCGGGGGTCATGGCCGACGTGGAGGCCCGCGCCCGCCAACTCGTCCACGACGCCCAGGCGGCACGGGCGCGGGTGCTCGGGGAGCTGACCCGGCGCCGGCGGCTCCTGCAGACCCAGGTCGAGCAGCTCCGGGCCGGCCGCGAGCGCCTGCTCGAGGCGTACCGCAAGGTCCGCAGCACCACCGACGAGGTGGCCGATGAGCTCCAGCGGGTGGAGGACGAGGCGCGGGAGGCGGCCGGTGCGGCAGGCGAACGACTCTCCGCCGAGCCGGCGACCGACGACGTCGACACCCTCGGTGCCTTCTCCGACCCGCCCGGCGAGGCAGGAGATTCGACGGAGGCGTCCCCGATCGCCGGTGCCGTCGCCGTGGGAGGCGACACGGTGCCCGGGGACGGCGAGCGTGGCGCCGCGGTCACCGGGACGTCGTCCGCCGTGCCGGGTGCTCCCGGCGAGGCGGCGGCGGATCCGGCAGTCGCGGCATCGGGTCTCCCGGTCCACGTGAAGGCGGAGGTGGCGGCCCAACTGGCCAGCCAGGAGGTCGACGCCGCTGAGGGCGCGGCCGAGGCGGCCGAGGCCGTCGCCGCCGCAGAGCGCACCGCGGCGGAGGCGGGCCAGGACGAGTCCGGCGTCCGCAGTCCCGAGCACTCGTCCCAGGTCGTGTCCAGTCGTCCCGGTGCCGAGAGGCGGCCGTTGCGCCTGCTCCGGCGGCCGAAGGCCGAAGGACCCCCGCCCGAGTGGGTCCCGGTGGCCTCGGACGACGGGGTCGTCCGGGTGCTGCCTCCCCAGCCGGAGCCGGTGGTGGAGGCGGCGGCGGCCAGCGTTCCTGCCACGTCGGCCGCGTCGGACGGCGAGGTCGTGGAACCGACGGTCCACGCCGGCCCATCCGCCGGCGGCCCAGCGCCGGACGCCGCTGCGCTGCAACCCGAGAGCGACGTCCCGCCGGGCGGCGCCGGCTCGTCTCGTGCGGGTGGTGGCGGCGTTGCCGGAGCCGGCGGTGAGCCGGCCGCCGCCGGCGGTGCGGCGGCCGCCGCTGCCGTGGCAGGCGTTGACGAGCTGT
>DATAIT010000113.1 GCA_036262515.1 Acidimicrobiales bacterium
GTCTCGGGCCCGGCGCAGGCCGGCCGCCGTGGCCACGCGGTCCCGGCCCTCGTCCGGCTTGGGAACCCACAAGGTGATGCGGCCTCCGCCCTCGGCGCGCACCACGTCGAGGGCGGCGCGCACCAGGTCGGTGTCGATGGCACACGCCGGATCACGGTGATGCGGGTCGACGACGAACTCGAGCGCCCAGCTGGCGTCCCCGCGCGTCACCTGCGCGTAGCCGACCGGATGGTCGTGGCCCGGCTCCCACGCCACCAACCCGGCGAAGCCGGCCCGGCCGCCCTCCACCAGGTCGAGCCACTGGTGCTCGCCCAGCGGGAAATGCCCGTCCGCTTCGGTGGCCACCTCCAGCAGCTCGCTGACGGCGTCGATGTCCCCCTGGCCCATCTGCCGCTTCACCTCGAGGTGATGCACGGATGCCAAGGTAGTTGTTCCCCATGAGCAGACCCCGGACCCCGAAGGGGCGGGCGCGGGAGGCGGCGGCCAGGCTGGCAGCCGAGTACCCCGGCACGGCCGCCGAGCTGTGCGCGCTGCACCACGACAACGCCTTCCAGCTGCTGACGGCCACCATCCTGTCCGCCCAGACCACCGACGCCCGTGTCAACCAGGTCACCCCGGAGCTGTTCGAGCGCTTTCCCACCGCCGCCGCTCTGGCTGCGGCCGACCCGGGCGAGGTCGAGGCGATCATCCATTCCACCGGGTTCTTCCGGGCCAAGGCGAGGAGCATCATCGGGATGGCGGCCGCCCTTGCCGACCGCTTCGGCGGCGAGGTGCCGTCGGCCATGGCCGATCTGGTGACCCTGCCCGGGGTGGGGCGCAAGACGGCCAACGTCGTGCGCAGCGTCGGTCTCGGCCTGCCCGGGCTGCCCGTCGACACCCACGTCGGACGCCTGAGCCGTCGCCTCGGCCTCACCGCCGAGAGCGATCCCGTGAAGGTCGAGGCGGATCTCGACGCCATGGTGCCGGCTGCCGGGCGGGGGGCCCTCAGCCTGCGCCTGATCCTCCACGGCCGCCAGGTGTGCGTGGCCCGCAAGCCGCGCTGCGACGTGTGCGTCCTCGCCGACTTCTGCCCGTCATCGCAGGCCCCGACGGCGCGGCCGCCCCGCCGTCCCGGGCCGCCGGCGGTGCCCTTGGTCCCCCGGCTCCCGAGCGCCCACCGGGCCAGCGGGACGGGAAACGGGAACAACGGCGACGCTCCCGTCGTTCCTAGCAGGTGAGGGACGAGTCCCCGCCTCTCGTCCCCAGAGCGGTCCCGCCGCCGCTCGGCCGACGGCGCCTTCGGGCGCCGTCGGTCTCTTTCCCGACGCGAGCATGGCTCCGGCGCCGGCCTCCGCCGACCCGCCGAGATCAGCGGGGACGCTGGTTGTCGAGGACCCGGTTGAGTCCGCGCCGGGCGGCGGCCAGGGCCCTCTCGACCTGGTACAACTCGGTGGCGAGGTCGTCGCGGCGCGCGCAAGCGTAGGACTCGGCGATGGCGGTGACCCGCTCGGCCACGTCGTCGAGGGCCGTCGCCAGCGAGGAGAGCTCGGCGGCGGGTGACGACATGGGCGCCATTGTGGCCTGCCCGGCCCTCGTGGCGGAAAGAACCCCAGGGGCACTCCGCAGGGCCGGCGGTACGATCGGTCCTCCGCCATGCTCAGCCGACTCGATCTCCGTGGGGTCACTTCCGGGAACTGGCGGGCTCGTCTGCCCCGTCCCACCGCCGCCACCAACCTCCCCGTGGCCGCCGTCCAGGCCATTCTGGCCGAGGTCCGGGCGGGCGGCGACGACGCCGTCCGGGACCTCACGGAGCGCTTCGACGGGGTCCGGCTGGAGTCACTGCGGGTGCCGCAGGCCGAGGTGGACGCCGCCCTGGAGGCGATCCCGCCGCTGCTGCGGGAGGCCCTCGAGGCGGCGCGGGCCAACGTCCTCGCCTACCACCGCCACCAGGTGCGCGACGACGCGCGCCACGAGCGGGACGGCATCGTGTTGCGCGAGCTGTACCGCCCGGTGGAGCGCGCCGGGTTGTGCGTGCCGGGGGGCGAGGCGCCCCTCATGTCGACCGTGCTGATGACCGCCATCCCCGCCCGCGTGGCTGGCGTCACCGAGGTGGTGCTGTGCTCGCCGCCCACGTCGGGTGGCACCGTGGCACCGGGGATCCTCGCCGCCGCCGCTCTCGCCGGTGTGGACGAGGTCTACCGCATCGGCGGCGCCCAGGCCGTGGCAGCCATGGCGTACGGCACCGAGTCGATCCGCCCCGTCGACGTCATCGTCGGCCCCGGCGGGCTGTTCACGTCGGTGGCCAAGCAGCAGGTCGCCGCCGAGGGCGTGGTGGGAGTGCCCGGCTCGTTCCCGGGGCCGAGCGAGGTGGTGGTCGTGGCCGACGACACGACGCCTCCCAGCTACGCCGCCATCGACGTGATCGTCCAGGTGGAGCACGGCCCCGACAGCGTGGGTTGGCTCATCACGTGGTCCGAGGAGGCGGCGGATCGCATCGAGGCCGAGGTCTCCCGCCTGGCCGCCACCAACCCCCGGCGGGCCACCATCGAGGCCAACCTCGCCGTCAACGGCTACACGGCGCTGGTCGACGGCCCCGAGCAGGCGATCGACGTCGCCAACGCCATCGCCCCGGAGCACCTCGAGCTCATGACCGCCGACCCCGAGGCGCTCCTGCCCCTGGTGCGCCACGCCGGCGCCGTGTTCTGCGGCGCCTTCGCGCCGGCCAGCGTGGGCGACTACGTGGCCGGCCCGAGCCACGTGCTGCCCACCTACGGGTCGGCCCGCTTCTCGGGCGCGCTGCGGGTGGACGACTTCGTCAAGGCCGTCCACGTGGTGTCGCTCGACGAGCCCACGCTGTCGAGGATCGGGCCGCACGTGGCCGCCATCGCCGACGCCGAAGGCCTGCCCGCCCACGCACAATCCGTGAAGCTGCGATGGTCTCGCTGATCCCGCCGCGGGCCGACCAGGGCCTGGGCGCCGGGTACCACTCGCCGCAGGTCGGCGTGGCCGTGCGGCTGAACACCAACGAGTCGCCCTACCCGCCGCCGCGCGCGTGGGTGGAGGCGCTGGCCGAGGCGGTCGCCGCCATCCCGTTCCACCGCTATCCCGACCGCCGGGCCACCGCCCTGCGCGCCGGCCTGGCCGAGCTGCACGGCGTGCGGACCGACGAGGTCTTCGCGGCCAACGGGTCGAACGAGGTGCTCCAGGTGCTTCTGCTCACCTACGGCGGGCCGGGGCGGGTCGCCGGCGTGTTCGAGCCCACCTACGCGCTGCACTCCCACATCGCCCGGCTCACCGGCACGTCCGTGGCCTCGGGGGAGCGGGCCCCCGACTTCACCCTCGACCTCGGCGAAGTGAAGCGAGTCATCGGCGAGTCGGAGCCGGCCGTCACCTTCTTGTGCTCGCCCAACAACCCCACCGGACGGGCCGACCCGAGGGCGGTGGTCACCGAGGTCCTCGACCTCGCGCCCGGCCTGGTGGTGGTGGACGAGGCGTACGGGCAGTTCGCCCCCTGGTCGGCCGTCGACCTGGTCGCCGACGACGTCGGCCTGGCCGTCGTGCGCACGTACTCGAAGACATGGTCCATGGCGGCCGCCCGCCTCGGCTACCTCATCGGCCCCGCCTCGCTCGTGGCCGAACTGGAGGCCCGGGCCCTGCCGTACCACCTCGACGCCGTCAAGCAGGCCGCCGGGCGCCTGGCCCTGCGATTCCGCGCCGAGATGGAGGCGCGGGTGCGGGCGGTGGCGGCCGAGCGCGATCGCCTGTCGGCCGCCCTCGGCGCCCTCGACGTCGACTGGTGGCCGTCCGACGCCAACTTCGTCCTGTTCCGGCCCCGGTTCCGCCCGTCGCGACAGGTCTGGCAGGGCCTGCTCGACCGGTCGGTGCTGGTGCGCGACTGCGGCTCGTGGCCGGGCCTCGCCGGATGCCTGCGGGTCACCGTGGGCACCCCCGAGGAGGACGACACCTTCCTCGCTGCCCTCACGGAGGTGCTGTGACCACCCGCCGATCCGCCCGCACCCGGTCGACGAAGGAGACGGAGATCAAGGTGCGCGTCGACCTCGACGGCACGGGGGTCACCGACGTCGACACCGGGCTTCCCTTCTTCGACCACATGGTCGCCCAGCTCGGGCGCCATGGCGGCATCGACCTCGAGGTGTTCGCTCGCGGCGACCTGCACGTCGACACCCACCACACGGTCGAGGACGTGGCCATCGTGCTGGGTGAGTCCGTGCGCGAGGCCCTGGGCGACAAGGACGGCATTCGCCGCTTCGGCTCGGTGCTCCTGCCGCTCGACGAGGCGATGGTCGAGGTGGCCCTCGACCTGTCCGGCCGGCCGTTCACCGTCTACGAGGTGGAGTGCCCGCCCGACTCCCTGCCCCTCGGTACGCCCCCGTTCGACCCCCAGCTCGGCGAGCACTTCTTCCAGTCCTTCGCCACCGCTGCGGGCATCACCCTGCACGTGCACTTGCGCAGCGGGCGCAACACCCACCACATCCTGGAGGCGTGCTTCAAAGGGGTGGCCCGGGCCCTCCGGGACGCGATCCGCGTCGAGGGAGCGGGCGTGCCGTCGACGAAGGGACGTCTGTGACCACGCCGGTGACGGAGGCGTCGCAGCCGTGATCGCCGTGCTCGACTACGGCATCGGGAACCTCCGGTCGGCGCAGAAGGCACTCGAGAAGGCGGGCGCCGATGCGGTCCTCGTGAGCGACCCGGCGGCGGCCGTCGGTGCGTCCGGCGTGGTGCTGCCGGGCGTCGGAGCGTTCGGCCGGTGCATGGAGGCGCTGCGCGAGACCGGACTCGACCGCGTGGCACTCGACGCCATCGGGGCGGGCACGCCCTTCCTCGGGATCTGCGTGGGCATGCAGCTCCTCTACGCCGCGTCGGAGGAGTCGCCCGGCGTGGCCGGGCTGGGCGCCTTCGACGGCGCCGTCGTGCGGCTTCCCGACGGCGTGAAGCGCCCGCAGATGCAATGGAACGTGCTCGTTCCGACCCGGCCGGACAGCGCCCTCCTCGACGGACTCGGACCCGAGCCGTGGGTGTACTTCGTGCACTCGTTCGCCCCCGAGCCCACCGGCGACGTGGTGGCCACCTGCGACTACGGCGGCCCGGTCGTGGCCGCCGTCGAGCGCGGCGCACTGTGGGCCACGCAGTTCCACCCCGAGAAGTCTGGCGCCGTCGGGGCGCGCGTGCTGTCGAACTTCGCCAAGTCGTGCTCGTGATGGACCTGTACCCGGCCATCGACGTGCGAGGCGGCGCCTGCGTGCG
>DATAIT010000114.1 GCA_036262515.1 Acidimicrobiales bacterium
GCCGAGCCGGAGGCCGCCGCCGCCCCTGACGCCGAGCCCGCCGCCGCCCCTGAAGTTGACCCCGCCGCTGCCCCCGCCGAGGCCGCTGCCGCCCCCGACCCCGAGGCAGCCGCCGCCGAGCCCGAGGCCGCCGCCGAGCCCGAGGCCGACCCCGAGGGGGCCGGCGCCCCCGCCGCCGATCCCGAGGCCGAGCCCGGAGCCCCCGACGCCGAACCCGCCGCCCCTGCCACGGCGGCAGCTCCCCGCGACACCGAGCCCGAGGCCCCCACCAACGACGACGAGAGGGCGTGACCGTGGCCACCGACATCGCCACCACCACCGCCCCGCCCGCCGCCCACGCCGACGGGCACGGACACGTCACGAACACCGGCCTCTCCAACGAGAAGCTGGCCATGTGGGCGTTCCTCGGCTCCGAGTGCCTGCTGTTCGGCGCCTTGATCTCGGCGTACTTCCTGTACCGGGGCAAGAGCATCTCGGGCCCCACGCCGAAGGACATCTACGACATCCCCTACACGTCGGTGAGCTCGTTCGTGCTCCTGATGAGCTCGCTCACGATGGTGCTCGCGCTGGCCGCCATCCAGCGGGGCGACCACCGTCGCCTCCGGGTGTGGCTCGTCGCCACCGCCCTGCTCGGCGCCAGCTTCATCGCCGGGCAGGTGTACGAGTTCACCTCGTTCATCCGTGAGGGACTCACCATCAAGACGAACCTGTTCGGGAGCAGCTTCTTCGTGCTCACCGGTTTCCACGGCGTGCACGTCACGCTGGGCATCATCATGCTGCTGTCCCTGTGGAACCTCTCGTTGCGGGGCAAGCTGCCGCAGGAGAAGTCGGAGGTCGTCGAGATCGCCGGCCTGTACTGGCACTTCGTCGACGTGGTGTGGATCGTCATCTTCACCGTCATCTACCTGATCCCGTCCTGAGGAGAGTCGCACGATGAGCAGCGGCACAGTCGATCAGGCGAGCCACCACGCAGAGCCGGCAGATGACCACGGCGACCATGCCGGGCACCCGTCCGAGGCGCAGTACGTCAAGATCGCCCTGATCCTGGCCGCCATCACGGGTCTCGAGGTCGGCCTCTATTACACGTCGTTCTCGCAGACCGCCACCAACCTCACGCTCATCGCGCTGGCGGCGATGAAGTTCGTCATCGTGGCCGCGTACTTCATGCACCTGAAGTTCGACAACCGGATCCTGCGTCGCCTGTTCATCACCGGGTTCGTGCTCGCCACGTTCTGCTACATCGCCTACCTGCTGACACTCGGCGTCTTCCGCTGATGCTGGCGCACGTCGGCGCATCCGGGTGGGAGTGGCACCCGCATCCCGACGTGTGGCTCCTCGTGCTCCTGCTCATCGCCGCCTACGGGATGGTGGTCACGAGGGTGGGGCCGAGCCAGGCGCGCCCGGGGGAGGCTGTGGTCACCCGGCGCCAGGTCACCCTCTACGGGGCCGGCGTGCTCGCCCTCTGGGTGCACGCCGACTGGCCCATCCACGACATCGGCGAGCACTACCTGTTCAGCGTCCACATGGTCCAGCACATCGGGTTCACGCTGATCGCAGCGCCACTCCTGTTGCTGGGCCTGCCCGTCTGGCTGGTGCGCTGGATCGCCCGACCCCGGGGTCTCCGGTTCGTGTGCACCAGGCTCACCCGGCCGCTGCCCGCCGCCATCATCTTCAACACGGCCACCGTCTTCACCCACTGGCCCGTCGTCGTCAACGCCGCACTGCGGAACCACTCCCTCCACTTCGCCCTCCACGTGCTCATCGTGTCGAGCGCCCTCCTCATGTGGTTCCCGGTACTGAACCGGGTCCCTGAGCTCCCCCGCATGTCGCAGGGCATGCGGCTCGTGTACGTGTTCCTCCAGTCGGTCATACCGACCATCCCGGCGTCGTTCCTCACCTTCGGCAGCGGCCTGTTGTACAGCTTCTACGGGGGCGTTCCACGGCCCTTTCCCATCTCGGCTGTCGACGACCAGCAGCTGGCTGGTGCCCTCATGAAGATCTACGCCGGGCTCCTGCTGTGGTCGGTGATCGCGGTGGCCTTCTTCCGGTGGTACGCGCGCGACCAGCGCGGGGAGATCGAGGCCGTGCTGACGTGGGACGACGTCGAGCGCGAGCTGGCCCGCACGCCGCCCCCCGCGGAGCCGGCCCGGCGCGTCCCCCCGGTGTCGTGAAGGGCCGACCCCGGCTGCTGCTCGCCGCGGCCGGAGCGGTCGTCGCCATCGCCGTGGTCGTCTTCGCCTTCCGGCCGTCCGGCGACCAGGTCGAGCCCACGGGGGCGGCGCCCACCTTCTCCACCGTCGACCTCGCCGGCAGGCCGGTCCGCCTCGTCCAGTACCGCGGCGAGCCCGTCCTCCTCAACTTCTGGGCGTCGTGGTGCATCCCGTGCCGCAAGGAGTTCCCCCTGTTGCGAGCGGTGCACGGCCACGGGCTCACGGTGCTCGGCGTGGTGTTCAACGACTCGGCCGACTCGGCCGCCGAGTTCATGAAGGACCAGGGGGCGTCCTGGCCCGGCCTCCAGGACCCGGGCGGCGACATCGCCGAGGCGTACCACGTCGGGCTGCGGCCGGGGATTCCGGTGAGCGTGCTGATCGACGGCGGCGGCCGGCTGGTGGAACGCCATGTCGGCGAGCTGCGCCAGGGTGACCTCGACCGTCTGGTCGCCCTCGTCAGCGCCACGTCGACCACGACCTGAGGTCGGCCGCGACCGGACGGGCGAGATCAGCCCCGGGCGCAGGACGAACCGGGGCCGCGCTCGGCCTCGGACCACCCCGGGACGTCGACGGCGGGCCAGAAGTCCCCGGTGGCCACGTCCTGTTCGTAGGGGACCGGCGGTACCGGGTCGGCGGCAATGGCAGCGACAGCCGCGACCAGGCGGTCGACGTCGCCGACCGACGTGGACAGCGAGGCGCTGGCCCGCACCGCTCCGGGGATCTCGCGCCGGTCACCGGCCAGGAGGGCCCGCCGGTAGGCGACGACCTCGGCGGGCGTGAGCCCCAGCAGCCGGAGCAGGTAGGGATGGGCGCAGAAGCAGCCGTGGCGCACCCCGATCCCGAACTCGGCGCTGAGCCGGGCCGCCACGAGGGCGTGGGGGACGCCATCGACGGTGAAGGTCGCCAGGGGAAGCGTGGGTGTCGACAGGCTCGGGCCGAGGAGGCGAACGCCCGGCACGGCGCCGAGGGCCGAGCGCAGGCCGCGAGCCAGCACATCGTCGTGCTGGCGGACGGCGTCCCAGCCGATGGCGCCCAGTTCGGCGATGGCGGCCTCGAGGGCGACGGCGCCCAGGACGTTGGGCGAGCCGGCCTCCTCCCGGTCGGGCGGTTCGGTCCAGATCACCTCGTCGAGATCGACCAGGTCGACCGCGCCCCCGCCGGCCAGGAAGGGGTCGCCGTCAGCGAAGGTGGCTCTCGGGCCGACGAGCACGCCCGCTCCGTAGGGGGCGTACATCTTGTGGCCGCTCCAGGCCAGGAAGTCGGCCCCGGCCGGCAGGGGGGCGTGCGGCGCGAGCTGGGCGGCGTCGACGACGACCGGAACGCCGCGCTCGTGGGCTGCGTCGAGGACCTCGGCGATCGGCGGCAGCCACCCCGTCACGTTGGACGCGCCCGAGATGGCCAGCAGCCGCGGCGGGCGCCCGTCGTCGAGCACGGCCACCACGTCGTCGGTGGTGAAGGTGCCGTCCTCGGCGCACTCGACGAAACGGCGCCGGCAGAGGCGAGCCCACGGAAGGAGGTTGGCGTGGTGTTCGACGACCGTCGTCGCCACCACGTCGTCCGCTTCGAGGCGCAGCCGGTAGGCCAGGTGGTTGACGGCCTCGGTGGTGTTCCGGCAGATGATGGCGACGTCGGGCCCGGCCTCGGTCCGGCCGGCGAACGCCAGCGCCGCCGCCCTGGCCTGCTCGTAGGCGGCCGTGGCCTGGCGGGATCGGAACCCTGCACCCCGATGCACGCTCGAGTACAGGGGAAGGAAGTCGGCGACCCGACGGGCCACCGCGGGCAGGGCGCCCGTCGAGGCCGCCGCGTCGAGATTGAGGTACGGCCGCTGTCGACCGTCGATGCACGGCACCGGGTCGCCGTCGCCAACGAGGGACACGGGGAGCGTCGCCGCAGCCATGTGCGAGTCCGGTCCTCCGGGCGCGCCGCCCGAGACGCTACCGGTCGTCGCCATCCATTCGAGGCTACCGACGGCACTCGGAAAGACGGGCGCAGCGACCTGCACGCCGGCGGTGGGCCAGGATCTGCGGTGTGCTCCGGCTCCTGCTCGTGGCGGCTGCCGCCGTCGTCGCCTCGTGGACGCTGCTCGTGGTCCTCGCCCGACGGCTGCCGCCGGGCGTTCTCAAGGACCTGGCCACCGTGCTGCCGGCGTGCGTCACCACCGCCCGCCGCCTCCGGCGCGATCCTCGCGTTCCCCGCCGGGCCAAGGTGGCGGTGGCGGTGGCGGCCGTGTGGGTGCTGTCGCCCATCGACCTCATCCCCGAGTTCCTGCCGGTCATCGGTCCGCTCGACGACGTCGTCGTCGTCGCCCTCGCACTGCGCTATGCCGCCCGGCGGGTGCCACGGGAGGTGTTGTTCGAGGCGTGGCCGGCCGAGCCTCGCCTCCTCGAGAGGCTGGTCCCGGATCGTGGCCGGCCTGGTGCGCCCGCAGTGGACGACGGCAGTGACGTCCCGCAGTAGCGTCCCAGGCGAGCGGGAGGGATGCCTTCGGGCGCCTCCGGGCGGAGCAGCGCAGGACGTGACGATGCCGATGGCCGATCCCTGGAGGCGGGTGTCCTGCGTACCTCCGGGTGCGGCTACAGCCGCTTCAAAGCGACCTCCCTCCCGCTCGCTCCTCGCCGAGATCGCGACCGACGCTCCCTGGGAGGCGACCGTCGACGCCTTCCGGAGCCGGAATCCGCGCCGCACGGACCGCATCGCCGACTACGAGCGCCTGCTGGCCGGCGGCGACCACCTGCGGGTGGGGGACGCCGTACTGGCCGGCCGGTACCAGCCGGCGCCGCCCGACGAGGTGTGGCTCAACAAGGTGGACGGGCGCAAGAAGCGGGTCTTCAGCTACGGCCCCACTGACGAGCTGCTGTTCCGGGTGGTGCACCGGCTGATCCAGCCGCTCGCGTCCGAGGCCGCGTCACCCTGGTGCCGCTCGTTCCTGCCGGGCGGCGGCGCCCGTGCCGCGTTCCGCTGCGTGCTGTCCGACCCGGATGCGGGATCCAAGTCGGCCCTCCGCCTCGACGTGCGGGACTACTTCAACTCGATCGACGTCGAGGACCTGCTGCGCGGCCTGCCCGGCGCCTTCACCGAGGGAGCGCTCGGGGCCCTGTTGCAGACGTCACTGCGGGATCGTCGGGTGCGACGGCGGGGTGCCGTCGTCGACGGCGGCCCCAAGGGCGTGATGGCCGGGACACCGGTGGCGCCGCTGCTGGCCACGCTCTACCTGCGCGACGTCGACGATGAGGTCGCAGCCACGGGCGCCACCTACGCCCGATACAGCGACGACATCGTCGCCCTCGCACCTCCTGGCGAGCTGGCCTCGGTGGAGCGACTCGTCCGCCGCCGACTGGCCGAGCGGGCGCTGGTCGTCAACGAGGAGAAGTCCTCGGTCGCCCGGCCGGGAGAGCCGTGGGACTTCCTCGGGTTCCGGTACGCCCACGGTTCGATCGCTCTCGCCCCGGTCACCGAGCGCAAGCTCAAGGCCCGCACAACTCGCCTGGCCCGGAGCCTCCTGCGGTGGCGGGAGCGAACGGGCGCATCGGGCGAGCGGGCCACGGGCGCGTTCGTCCGGCGGACAAACCTGCGCCTGTACGGCGTTCCGGCCGGACGGGCCGAGTTCTCGTGGGCCACGTGGTTCCTCCCCATGCTCGGGTCGCCCGCCGGGCTCGACGCCCTCGACGCCCACGTCCGACGCGAGGCTCGGTACGCGGCCACGGGGCGGCGCACCGCCCGCACCATCCGGGACGTCCCGTACACGGCGCTCGCCGGCGCCGGGCACCTACCCCTGGTCGCCGCCTACTGGGCCATGCGCGACGGCGTGGTGGCCTACGACGCGCTCGTCCGGCGGAGGACCGGTCTGGCCTGAGATCCCGGTCAGAGCGCGGAGAGCTGCTCGGCCACCGCCCTGGCCAGCGCCGCCCGCTCGTGGACGTCGAGGCCTCTCACCTCCAGCACCACCTGCACCGCGTCGGCGCCGAGGAACATGAGCGATCGGCCGTCGTCGAGCATGGTGACGAGGGCGCCGCCGGCTTCCGGGTCGAGAACGAGCCCGCCCGGTGGGAGCCAGGCGCGCTGCTCGGGTGTCAGCCGGTAGTAGAGGCCGGCAGCTCGCCCGCCGCTCGTCCAGCGCCGACCCATGCCGAAAGGCTCCTCGCGGACCTCGCTCTTGGTGCTGTGGGCGATGCCCACCTTGTCGCGATCGTCGATGGGCAGCACGGCGGCCGGGTCGACGAGGCCCTCTTCGCGCCATCCCGGTTTCCCGAGCATCCCGGGGATGTAGGGCGTACCCATCCGGTCGTCGGACGCGGTGTGCGGCGGCGCAGGAGCGGCCGGCGACGACCCGCCCGGCGACTCGGCGCGGGCCCGAACCTCGGCCAATGCGTCGTCGGCCTTCTCCTTGGCCAACTCCGCCAGCTTCTTCGCCTTGTCGAGCAGACCCACGGGACAAAACGCTAGCCCGGCACGGGGCCGGCGGCGACGGCCGCCCGCTCGATCCTCGCGGCGCGGGTGACGTGGCCGGGGGCCGATCGCCGCTGGATGCACTCCGGAAGAACCCGTACACTCCTGGCGTTCGCGAACGAGCCAGCCCGAGGATCTGCATGGCGGAATTGCCCAGCCAGCTCGATCTCACCGTCGGCCAGGCGTGGACGGTGCAGCTCGAGGCAGCGGGTGGGGGATACCGATGGCACGCCGAGGTGGAGGGTGACGATGCCGTCGTCGCAGTCACCGCGGAGTACGCAGAGCACGCAGAGGGTGGTGTGCAGCCGGGACGGTGGCGGGGCGACGTCGTCACCGTCACGGGGCTGGCGCCCGGACACGCCTCCGTGGTCCTCGGCCGGCGCCGGTCGTGGGAGACGTCGGGTGCGGGCGGCGAAGAGCGCATGCGGGTGACCGTTCGCCCTACGTAGGGCGCAGACAGAAAGCGAAGACATCCATGGCCGGCAAGGAGATCACGCAGCGTTCGATCCAGCGGTACGGGTGGGTCCCCGACCTTCCCGACGCCCGCGACCACCTGTTCTCGGCGCCCCAGGCCGTGCTCGACGACCTCCCGAGGAGCGTCGACCTCCGCCCTGGCTGCCCGCCGGTGTACGACCAGGGCCAGCTGGGCAGCTGCACCGCCAACGCCATCGGTGCCGCCTACCAGTACCTGCAGAAGAAGCAGAAGCAGAAGGACTTCATGCCGTCCCGCCTGTTCGTCTATTACAACGAACGGGTCATGGAAGGGACGGTCGACACCGACAGCGGCGCCATGATCCGCGACGGCATCAAGAGCGTGGCCCAGGCAGGGGTGTGCCCCGAGGAGTTGTGGCCCTACGACATCACGCAGTTCCGCACCAAGCCACCGCGCAGCTGCTACACCGCCGCCCTCGAGAACCAGGCCATCGTGTACCGGCGGGTGATCAACAGCAGCCTCCATCAGCTCCAGGGCGCCCTGGCCAGCGGTGTTCCCGTCGTCTTCGGCTTCTCGGTGTACGAGAGCTTCGAGAGCGACGACGTGGCCAAGACGGGCGTCGTCCCCCTCCCTCCGAGGGGCGAGAAGCTGCTGGGCGGACACGCGGTGCTGGCCGTGGGGTACGACGACGACTCGCAGCGCTTCCTCGTGCGGAACTCGTGGGGGCCCCAATGGGCCGACGAAGGGTACTGCACGATGCCGTACGGCTACCTCACCGACGCCCAGCTGGCGCAGGACTTCTGGGCCATCTACGCGGTGGAGAGCGAGCCGGCGACGAAGCGCAAGCCGGCCAAGAGGGCGGCCAAGACCACCAAGGCGGCCAAGGCGGCGACGGCCAAGGCCAAGCCTGCGCAGGCCGGGCGGTCGACCAAGGCGGCGAAGGCCCGCAAGGGTTCCTGAGGGGGCCCGGCGCCGGGGCTGGCAGCATGTGGCGCGATGACGGGGGACCTCGACGACGCGTACCGCCCGCTCTCCGGTCCGGAGCAGTGGGAGGCGGCGGGCTCGTTGCTCCCGGGCGCGCCGTGGGAGGAAGCCGTCGAAGGTCTGCGAGCACTCGACGGTGAGGCACCCGCGTGGACCGACATGGTCCGTCGTGGCATGGTCGTCGCCGCCGCCTACTGGTCGGGCGCCCTCGCCGGCTTGTACGACGGCGACGACGTGCTCGCCGGTGCGCTGCTGGCCGGCGTCGCCACACCTGCGTCGTGCGGGCCGGGGGCTACACCCCACGTGCTCGCCAACCATGCCGCGTCCGAGCTGGCCGCCGGCATCGCCGGCTCCTACGAACCGCTTTCGGAGGCGCGGCTACGACGGCTCCACGCCGTCGCCTGCGCTCCCCAGCTCACCCACCCGGTCCCCACCGACGGCGGCGGGCACGACCACGTGCTGGGGCACGGGGACTACAAGCACCACCCGAACGACCCGCACCCGGCGTCCGGATGCCGTCAGGTGCTCGCACCCGTCGGGCTGGTGGGCGCCGAGATGGCGCGGCTCGCCTCGGCCCTGGCCGGCGGCGCGTTCGCCGCACTCCGGCCCACCGCCCGAGCCGCCTATGCGCTGCACGGACTGACCCACGTCGGCCCGTTCGCCGCAGGGAACGGGCGGGTGGGGCGGGCGGTCGCGTCGGGGACGCTCCTCGCCGCCGCCTCCGTCCCCTTCGCCGTGCCGGCGGCGGCTGCCGATCGCTACCGCAGGGCGCTGGCTGCAGCCGGCCACGGCGAGGCGGCCGCGCTGGTGGCGTTCGTCGAGCAGCAGTGCGCCCACCTCGTCGCGCTGGTGTCCCGGGCTCGCACCACGGCCGGATCGCCGGCCGCCGCCGCCGCTCTGCGCCGCTGGAAAACGCAGGTGCGCACGGCCCACCGCGTACGGGTCCTGCTGCCGGCCGCGGTCGAGGGAGCGCTGCTTCGCCACCGCCGGCGCACCGACCTGGGCTGGATGGACGACCTGGTCGCGGCGCGGGTCGTGGCCGGGCCTCCGGGCGAAGACGAGGCCCGGTTCGAGGCGGGCCCGGTCGCCATCCGCGTGCCGGCGGGTGGGGAATCGGTCGTGGAGGAGGCCGTCGTGGTCGTGGCCCACCCCGTCGCCGGTGAGGACCACGCCGTCGCCGTTCAGGTCACGGAAGCCGAGCTCGGCATCCACGTCCACGAGGAGGACGTGGCACCCCTCGTCACCGCAGCTTTCACCCACCGCCTCGACGCGCTGCTCGATCGTGCCGTAACCGCGCTGGCCGTCCGCGTGGCCGCCGAGGACGACGCAGGATGACGGTCGGATGAGCGTCGAGGCACACGACCAGTCGCCCGCCGAGGCGGCACTCACGGCGGTCGCCCCCCTGCTGCGCGGGTGGCTCCACCTGGTGTGCTTCGTCCTGTCCGTGCCCGCCGGTGCGGCGCTGGTGGCCGGCGCCGGCAGCTCGAGGGCGCGGGTGGCGGGCGCCGTGTATGCGGCCGGCCTGTCCGCATTGTTCGGCGTGAGCGCCGCGTACCACCGCCGACGATGGTCCCCGGCCGCCCGCCGCCGCATGCGCCGGCTCGACCACGCCACGATCTTCGTGATGATCGCCGGCTCGTACACGCCGCTGTGCGTCGTGGCGCTGGGCGGAGGGCTCGGCACCGCGATCCTCGTCGTCGTGTGGGTGGGCGCAGCCCTCGGCGCCGCCTTTGCCCTCTTCGACGTGGCCAGGAAGGTGAGCCTCGCCTCCTACATCGTGCTGGGGTGGGTCATGGCGGTGGCGTTGCCGCAGCTGGCCCACCGTGTCGGCGGCGGGGCGTTCGCCCTCATCGTGGCCGGGGGGCTGCTGTACACGGTCGGCGGCCTGGTGCTGGCCCGCCGCCGCCCGGACCCCGTTCCCGCCGTGTTCGGCTACCACGAGGTGTGGCACGTCATGGTCGCGACCGCTGCCACATGCCACTACCTGGCCATCGCCTCCGTCGTGCGGTCGGGCTGAGCGGTCGGGCGGCCGCCGACCTCGGGCGGCCGCGCCGGTTCGGCCGTGCGCGCGCGACCGGCGGCCGGCTCAGGCCGGAGGAGGTTCGGCCGGCGGCGTGCCGGCGTCGTCGTCCTTGGACTTGTCGAGCTTGGCGGCCAGGCCGTCGAGCTTCTCCAGCTTGTCGTGGTGCTTGCCCTTGGTCTTCTTGTCCACGAAGTCGGTGGCCTTGCCGACTCCCGCGGCGATCTTGTCGCCGTTCTTGTCCACGACGGCCTTGGCCTTCTGTGCGAGCTTGCCGATGTTCACGAGTCGCTCCTTGCCGGTCTGATGCAACAGTCGCACAACTTCGTCGCTACCGCGACGCACGAGCCGGAGGCCGGCCGGTCCGACCTGCCAGACTGGCCTCTGTGAGCCGCGAACCGCTGCTTCGCATCGCCGCGCTCACCAAGCGCTACGGCCAGGTGACCGCTCTCGACGGCCTCACCGCCGAGGTGCCACCCGGGCGCATCGGGGTGGTCGGGGCGAACGGCGCCGGGAAGACCACGCTGTTCCGCATCATGCTGGGACTGGCCAGGCCCACGGAGGGCACGGTGGAGGTGGCGGGCATCGCGGTGGCGACCGATCCCCTCGGCGTGCGGTCGATGCTCGGCTACATGCCTGAGCACGAGTGCCTTCCGCTCGACCAGACGGCGTCCGACGTGGTGGCGACCTTCGGGGAGCTGAGCGGCCTGCCGGCACGGGCGGCCCGCCAGCGGGCCTCGGAGGTGCTCGACCTGGTGGGGCTCGACGAGGCGCGCTTCCGCCCGATCGGGGGCTTCTCCACCGGGATGCGCCAGCGGGCCAAGCTGGCCCAGGCGCTGGTGGGGGGGCCCGACGTGGTGCTCCTCGACGAGCCCACCGCGGGTCTCGACCCGGCCGGGCGCGAGGAGATGCTGGCCCTGGTGGCCCGCCTTGGAGCCTTCGGCATCTCGGTGCTCATGTCGACGCACCTGCTCGACGACGTCCAGCAGGTCTGCGACCACGTCCTGATGCTCGACGCCGGCCGCCTCGTCGTGAGCGGCCCCACCGCTTCGCTGCTGGAGCGCACCGGCACGGTCACCGTCGACGTCGGCCACGGCGCCGCCCCGGAGCGGCTGGTCGACGAGCTGGCCCGGCGGGGGATCGCCGCCGGCGTGGTGGACGGCCGGGTGGAGGCGGTCGTCGAAGGTGGCGACCAGCTGGACGTGGTGCGCGACGTGATCGCCGAGCTCGGGCTGCCCCTGTACCGGTTGGGCTCCCGGCTCACCTCGCTCGACGAGGTCTTCCTGCAGCGGGCTGGTCGTCCGTGACCGCCGCCACGGCCGGTGCCGGTGCGGTCTACGACCGCGGGTACCGCCCGTACGAGGGACAGCGAGGCGGGCGGCGGGCCGCCACCTTCGCCCTCTACAAGGCGTCGATCCGCCGCGCCCTCGGTCTGCGCCGATCGTGGCGGCAGAAGGTGGCGCCGTTCGTGCTGCTGGGGATCGTCACCATCCCGGCCGTCGTCAACGTGGGCATCGGCTACGTCACCCGCGACCGGGTCGGTGCGCCGGTGGAGATCATCACGTACCGGGACTACGTGGGCGTCTCCTCCTCGCTGCTGCTGTTCGTGGCGCTGACCGCGCCCGACATCATCTGCCCGGATCGCCGCCAGCGCGTGCTCCCGTTGCTGTTCGCCCGTCCCCTGACGGGCGTCGACTACGTGATCGCCAAGGTCGGCGCCATCTTCTCGATCCTCTTCGCCTTCTCCTTCCTGCCGCAGGTGGTGCTCTTCGTCGGCCAGACGCTGGTGAGCGACGGCGCCATCGACTACGTGCGGGACAACCTGGAGGTTCTCTGGAAGGTGCCCGTGGCCGTCGCGCTGCTTGCCGCGTTCTACGCCGTCGTCGGTGTCGCCATCGCGTCGCTGGCCAGCCGGCGGATCGTCGCCGGCGCCAGCTTCATCGGGCTGTTCCTGGTGTCGTCCATCACCTCGGGGATCCTCGTGGGCGACTTCGAGTCGTCGAGACACGGTTCGGCCGCCGCCGTCATCAACGTCCTCGGTCTTCCGCTGTACCTGCGCGACCTGGTCTTCCTCGGCCACATCGATCCCGAGTCGCCCCTGGTCGGCGTGTCCAGCGGCGGGCTCCTTGCCGTGGTGGTCTACGCCGCGGTGGCCGCGGTGGCCGCGGGCGTGCTCCTCTACCGCTACCGGTGGACCGAGCGATGACCGGTCCTGACGACCCCGCCTTCGCGCCCGACGCCACCGTGGAGGTCGCCGACGCGTCGGTGTGGTTCGGCCAGAACGTGGCGCTCTCCGAGCTGAGCTGCTCGTTCGGCGCCGGCGTCACCGGGCTGCTCGGCCCGAACGGGGCAGGCAAGACCACGCTCATGCGGGCCGTCACCGGGCTCGTTCCCGTCAACCAGGGCACCGTTCGCGTGGACGGACGCGATCCCCGCCACGACCGCTCGGTGCACGCCCGCCTGGCACTGGTGCCCGAGGACGAGGCGGTGCCGGCGGGGCTGACCGCCCGCCAGTTCGTGGCCTACGTCGCCGGCCTGCACGGCGTCGGCGGCGACGCCCCCGACCGGGCTCTCGAGCAGGTCGGCATGCTCGACGTGGCCGGTCGGCGGGTCGACGGGTTCAGCAAGGGGATGCGCCAGCGCACCAAGGTCGCCGCCGCTCTGGTGTCGGACCCCGGCGTCCTCGTCCTCGACGAGCCCCTCAACGGCGCGGACCCGGTCCAGCGCGCCTCGCTCATCGAGCTGTTCCGGCGGCTCGGGGCCGAGGGCCGCACGGTGATCGTCAGCTCCCACATCCTGCACGAGGTCGAGCGGCTGGCCGACCGCATCATCGTGATCATCCACGGGCGCCTGGCCGCCGCCGGCGGCCAGCGGGCCATCCGTGACGCCATGAACGACCGGCCCCGCCACGTGCTCGTGCGGGCCGGGGACAACCGGCGGCTGGCCGCCGCCCTGGTGGGTCTGGCCTCGGTCAGCGGGGTGCGCATCGACGACGGCGGCCTGGTCGTGTCGACCAGCCGGGCCGCCGAGCTGGCGCTGGCCCTTCCCACGGTGGCGCGCGACCTGGCCGTGCGTCTCGACGAGGTCCGGCCGCTCGACGACTCCCTCGAGAGCCTGTTCCGCGAGCTCGTCCGGTGACCGGCACGGTGAAGGCGACCCGGCCGCGACCGGCCGCGCCGGCCGGCTGGACCGGGACCCGGCTCGTGGGCGTCGTGGTCTACACGCTGCGTTCGTGCATCGGCCGGAAGCGCTGGCTCGGCCTGCTCCTGCCGTGCGCGGGCGCCCTGTTGTTCGGGTTGCTCAGCCTTGCCATCGACGAGCCGGCCAGCGAGGCGTTCGCCCGCGTGGCGGCCGACGGCATCTTCGCCCTCGTCGTGCCCATCGCCTCGCTGGTGATCGGCGACGCGGTGCTCGGTGCCGAGATCCGGTCGGGCGTCTTCCACTTCACGTGGCTCACGCCCACACCGCTCGGGCTGATCGTCGTGGGGAGGTGGATGGGCGGGGCCATCGCGGGCGTCGCCACCGTGGTCCCGGCCTGCGTGCTCGCCGCCGTGGTGGCTGGCCACCCAGGTGCGGCGGGCGCGGCCGCCGTCGGGGCGGCGGGGGGCGCGTTGGCCTACGTGGCCGTGTTCGTCGCCATCGGGTGCGTGGCGCGCCGCGCCGCGGTGTGGTCGCTGGCGTTCGTGTTCCTCGTCGAGCGGCTGCTCGGGACGGCGCTCACCGGCATTGCCCAATGGTCACCGATGTGGGAGGCCCGGGCCGTCTTCGTCGACTTCGCGCCGGGCGTGCCGGACAGCCTGGCGCGCGAGGGCATCCCGGCCGGGACGGGCGCGCTCGTGCGGCTGGGCGTCCTGTGCGTGATCGGCCTCTTGATCGCCCGCCGTCGCCTCGCCCACCTCCGCCTCTCGGGCGCCTCGGACTGACCCGGCGGCGCCCGCTACCGGTGCTCGGGGTTGGCGAAGTCGAAGCGGCACCCGGCGTCCCACTCCGAGCGCTGATTGCCGTGGGCGGGGATGCCACCGGCGTCCTTGAGCATCCGGGCCAGGTGGAGCAGGTTCCACGTCATGAACGTGGTGTTGCGGTTCGTGAAGTCGTTCTCCGGCCCGCCCGATCCCGGGTCGAGGTACGACGGCCCCGGACCGGCCTCGCCGATCCACCCGGCGTCGGCCTGCGGCGGGATGACGTAGCCCAGGTGCTGGAGGCTGTAGAGGATGTTCATGGCGCAGTGCTTCACGCCGTCCTCGTTGCCGGTGATGAGGCAGCCGCCCACCCGCCCGTAGTACGCGTACTGGCCGGCCTCGTTGAGCAGGTGCGAGTTGCCGTACAGCCGCTCGACGACCTTGGTGCACACCGAAGACTTCTCACCCAACCAGATCGAGGAGCAGAGGACCAGGATGTCGGCCGCCTTCACCTGCTCGAAGATGGCGGGCCAGTCGTCGACGGCGAAGCCGTGCTCGGTCATGTCCGGGTAGACCCCGATCGGGATGTCGTGGTCGGCGGCTCGCACCAGGTCGACGGCCACGCCGTTGCGCCGCATGATCTCGATCGACCGGGCCGCCAGTCCCTCGGTGTGGGAGACCTCCGGCGACCGCTTGAGCGTGCAGCTGATGTACAGCGCGCGCAGGTCGGAGAAGTCGAACGGTGACTCCGCGCACAGCGCTTCCTGCTTCTCGGTGAGGGCCATCGCTTCCTTCCCGGGTCGACGTCGTCGGGTCTTCGGTCTTCGCGTCCGCCGGTGCGTTACAACCTGGCACGTCATCCGGCCGGCCGTCGACTGCGCGCCGTGCGTGGTGGTCCGGGCCATGGACGGCCTAGTCCGTTCGGAATGTGCCTTGGCGAGGCCCGATGTGGTGCCTACGTTTCGAGTGCTGGGTCTCGGATTGCCCGGGGGCGCGGCACGAAGGAGGCTTCGGTGGAGGGTCGGTCTCGGCAGGTCTCGTGGGTCTCGCAGGCGCGCTGGGCGCTTCCTGTGGCGGCGGTGGCCGGTGCGCTGGTCTTCTCCCTCGTGAGCGGGTCGCACGGCCACGAGCTGCTCACGGCCACTGCACGCGCCACTGCGGTGGCGCTCCTCCTGTTCGTCTGCCGGGCATCGGTGGAGATGGGCAACCGGTGGCGCGTCTTCTCCCGCCACGACTCCATCCGGGCCGACATCGCGGCGGCGGGCGGCTTGGGCAAGCGGCTGTCCGTCTGAGCGGCGCGCCCTGCGGGCCGGGAGGCCGCAGTTTTGCTCGACGATTCCGCGCCCGCGCCGTAAAAATCGCGTCTATTCGGCCACTTTGGCCTGGGCCGGCGCCGCTGACCTGGATAGGGTGACAACGTCCCGCCCCCCGGGAGCTACGGAGCCCCTGGTTCGTCCAGGGGCTCCGGCGCGCCTGGGTTCGGTGCGGGCGGGCGAGGCGCGGGGTCCCGGTAGCCTGGCGCCGATGGGCACGGCGGTCGTGGAGCTCGACGCCGTCCGTCGGTCCTTCGGCGACGTGGTCGCTCTCGACGGGCTGGGGCTGCGGGCCGATGCGGGCACCGTCACCGTCCTGCTCGGGCCCAACGGGGCGGGCAAGACCACGGCCGTGCGCATGGTGACCGGGGCGCTGCCCGCCTCGAGCGGCACCGTCCGCGTCTTCGGTCTGGACCCCACAGAGGAGGGGGAGGCGGTCCGGATGCGCTGCGGTGTGGTCTCGGCCAAGCCGGCGCTGTACGACCGCCTGTCCGGGTACGACAACCTGCGCTACTCGGCGGAGCTGTACGGCCTCGGCGCCGGCGCCCCGATCGCGGAGAGCGCAGCGCGCTTCGGCATCGAGGATGCGCTGGCACTCCGCGTGGCCGGCTACTCGACCGGCATGAAGACCCGCCTGGCGCTGGCCCGGGCGATCCTCCACGATCCCGACCTGCTGCTCCTCGACGAGCCGACATCGGGGCTCGACCCCGACTCGGCCCACGCCGTCCTGCGGCTGATCGACGAGCTGGCGTCGGACGGCAAGACGGTCGTCATGTGCACGCACCTCCTCCTCGAGGCGGAGGGCCTGGCCGACCAGGTGGTGATCCTGGAGGCGGGGCGGGACCTCGTCTCCGGCACGCCCGAGGACCTGGTCCGCCGGTACTGGCCGAATCCGTCGGTGACGGTGGAGGCGGATGGCGCCGGCCCCGAGGACGTGACGCGCCTGCGCGGCGTCATCGGGTGCGAGTCCAACGGGCACGGCCTGTCGGTCGCCGTGGACACGCTCGAGCGCGTGCCAGACCTGGTGGCGGCGCTGGTCGCCGCCGGGGCACGCGTCCGACGGGTGACGCCCCACGAGCCGAGTCTGGAGGAGCTGTACTTCGCCGTCCGCCGCGCCGCGCCCCGCCCCGTGCCGGGATGAACCGCCGCCGCCTGCTCACCGTGGCGCGCACGGACCTGCGCCAGTTGTGGCAGAGCCCCGACTTCTGGGTCCCCATGGTGATCCTCGCCGGCTTCTTCTTCGTCGTCGCACCGGCGGTCCTGCTGAGCCTCATCACCACCGCCGGTCGGTCGCCCGCCGTGCAGCGGGTCGCCACCGCCATCGACGTGCTGCCCGCCCGCGCCCAGCAGGCCGTGCAGGGAGCCACGCCGGCGGCCCGGACGTCCTACGCGCTGGCCGTGTACCTGTTCGCCCCGCTGGCCGTGATCGTGCCCATGACCATCTCCACCGCCGTCGGAGCGGCGACGCTGGTCGGCGAGAAGGAGCGGGGCACGGGGGAGTTCCTGGCCCATTCCCCGGCGTCCGACCGCGAGATCTACCTCGGCAAGCTCGTCGCCAGCCTTCTGCCCGGGTACGTCACCACGCTGGTCGGCTTCGGCGTCTACTCGCTGATCGTCAACCTCATCGTGGGCCCGAAGGTGGGCGGGTGGTTCTTCCCCACGGGCGAGTGGTGGGTCCTCATGGTGTGGGTCGTGCCGCCGTTCCTGGCCCTGACCCTGTCGGTGGTGCTCCGGCTGTCGGCGCGAGTGAGGAGCTCGGCCGCCGCCCAGCAGGCGTCGGGCCTGGTCACGCTGCCGCTGATCATGGTGTCCTACGCCCAGTCGAGCGGCCTGCTGCTCGGGGGGCCCACCTCGGGCCTCGTCGTCGGCCTGGTGGCCTGGGGGGCCGCCGGGACGGGGTTGTGGCGGGGCGCCCACGCCGTCACGCGGGCCCGCCTCCTCGGCATCGACGGCCGCATGTAGCGGCTCACTCGAAGCGCTCGGCGATGACGTCGACCAGCCGGCGCCCCGCCTCGCCGGGGCTCGTGTCGGCCCGCTCGAGTGCCACACCGACCCCCAGCAGGATGGAGCCGCCGGCTGCCAACCAGCCCCACGTGGGGACGCCGGCCAGGGCGCCGAGGCACTCGGTGCCGGTGACCGCCACCAGCAGGCCGGTGCCGAGCAGCAGCGGGCCGGCCAGTCGTCGCCAGCCCCCGCACACCACGGCGGCCACGCCGACGGCTCCCGCCACCAGTGCGTGCCACGACGGCCCGCCGTCGAGTCGTTCGGCCAGGGCGGCGCCACCGAGGAGTGCGATGGCCGGTCCGTAGGCGGCCCACGAGCCGAGGGCACGACTGCGGCGGCCGTACCACCCGGCCACCACGAGGTGGGCGGCCACGGGCGCCACGAACGGCTCCAGGGCCGTCACGCCCGATGCGTCCAGGTGGCCGATGAGACCGAGGGTGGCTGCCACCCCGCCGGCATGGGCCAGCTCGCCCCGGCCGGTCACGCTGCCGGCGGCGATGAGCAGCCCGCCGGTGACCATGACGGCGTCGGCGAACATGCGCTGGTCACCCGTGGCCAGGCCGAGTCCCGCACCCACGCCGAGGACGGCGGCGGCCACGAACGGGGCCCGCCACTCGTCGCCCACGAGGGCGGCCAGGCCGCTCCAGACGACGGCGCCCAGCACCAGGGCCATCCCCGTCTGGGGCAGATCGAAGCCGGCCTGGCGGGACAGCATCACGACGAGCAGCTGCACAGTCGCCGCCGCAGTGACGCCGATCGTGCGATCGCCCAGGCGTACCGCGTCCGCCACGAGGAGCGCGGCGGCCAGCCCGGACACCGCCGCGCCGGCGGCCGGGTCCACGCCCAGGGCGAGGGCGGCGGCTCCCACCATGGCGAGCCGGGCCGTCCGCCCCGCCGCCGCGTCGGAGTGGTCGAGCAGGAAGGACACCAACCACGCCTGGGCGACGAAGACGCCGAGCGCGGCCCACGGGGCGAGACCGATCCGGGGGCCGTCCACGTCGGTCACCACCGAGAGCGAGGTCCCGACGGCGGCGCAGAGCACGGCGGCTGTTCCGAGCAGGCGCACGCCGGTCGCCGACCCGCGGTCGTGGGCGAACGCGGCACCCGTGGCCACGACCACGGCGGCGGCCGTGCCTGCCACCAGGGCGGCCAGGGGCGAGCTGGCCACGGCCACCGGGGCCCAGAGGGCGAGCGCGGCCCCGGCGGCCCGGGTCCACGCGGACGCCCCCCAGAGCAGCCCGGCGCCGGCGGCGACGAGGGCGGCGGCCGTGGCCGCACCCGACGCCGTCCCCACCTCAACGGCGGCGACGGCCGCCAGCGCGCACCACACGCCCGGGGCCGAGCCGGCGACGGCACGAGGGGCACGTCCCGGGGTGCTCGAGGCCGGCTGGCGGCGGAGGCCGGCGGCCGCCCACCCCAGAGCGAGGGCGCCCAGGGCGGCGGCGGCGTCGGGGCGCGGGCTCCAGCCGGGAACGTCGGACAGGAGGTCGAGGCCGGTCTCCACGATCGGGGCAGCCAGGACCAGGCCGGCCGTCCACAGGCCGCCCACCACCAGGGCGGCGACCTCGGCGAGGGTGGCGGCCCATCTGGCCGGGTGGCGCCAGAAGGCGTCGCGCTCGCACACGGCGGCCACGACCTCGACCACGAGGAACGCGACGGGCAGTGCCAGCACGGTCGTGTCCGGCTGGATCCCGGCAGCCGCCCAGGTGGAGGCGATCCCGCTCAACCCTCCGGCGACGGCGAGGCCGGCCAGCGTCACGTCCGACCGGGCGCGGGCCTCGCGGGCGAGGACGACGGCGCCGGCGAGGCATCCGGCCAGTGCGACGACGCCGCCGTCGGCGCCGAGCTCGGTGAGGACGCCGGCGCCGAGGCCCGTCCCCGACAGCACCGACGCTGCAGCCCGGCCGAGCACGGGTCCGAGGGCGGCCACGGACGACCAGGCCAGCGCCCGCCCCCGGTGGCCCACGACGTGGGCGGCGACGGCGGCGAGCGCCAGCGCCACGACGGCGGGCACGGGGGAGACGGCGGCGACGCCGGCGGCCAGCACGACCATCGACGCCGTCACCGCCCAGCCGAGCACCACGGACCCCGACGAGGCGGCCAGGACGCCGAGTACGCCGACACCGACGAGACCCTCGGAAAGGACGATGGCGCGCCAGCCCAACGACGCGCGCAGGCCGAGACCGGCCACGTCGACGGGAAGCAGGAAGGCGCCCAGGTGGAACACCACGTCGCCGGTGGCGGGGAGCGTGCGGCGCAGCGCCCGCCCGCCGGCGATGCAGGCGCCGGTCACGGCACCCACCACCGACAGCTTGGCGGGCTCGGGGAGCCGCTCCCAGCTGACGGCGATGAACACGGCCGCCGCGGCCAGCAACAGGAAGGCCCCGGTGCCGGCGACCCAGGTCGCGGCAACGGGGCCGGTGGACGGCCGGCGGGGCACGGCCCCGCCGTTCGGTTCGGTGGTGGTCTCCATGCAGACGAGGGTGGACGGCACGCCGACGGATGCCCATCGGTCCCCGCCCCCAAACGGCGCTGGGGACTCCCCCATCTGCTACTCCAGGCCGTGCTCCACGGCGTAGCGGATCAGCTCCTGCTTCCTGCTGAGGTGGAGCTTGCCGAGGATGTTGCGGACGTGGTTCTCCACCGTCTTCTCGGCGATGTACAGCTGCTCGCCGATCTCCCGGTACGTGTGGCCGCGAGCCACCAGCAGCAGCACTTCGCGCTCGCGCTCGGAGAGCGGGTTGGAACCGGTGGCCGTCTTGGACATGCGCCGGAACTCGCCGAGCACGAGGGCGGCCAGCGCCGGCGAGAACACCGGCTCTCCGGCCGCCGCCCGGACCAGCGCGGCGCGCAGCTCTGGTCCGGGCGTCGACTTCACGAGGTACCCGATGGCACCGGCGGCCACGGCGTCGAGCAGGTCGCGTTCCTGCTCGGACACCGTGAGCATCACGATCCGCGTCTGCTCGGCGCAGGCACGGGCGACCCTGATGCCGCCGCCGCCGGGCATGTGCAGGTCGCACACCACCAGGTCGGGGGAGGTGGCCCGAATGGCGGCGATGGCCTCGTCGGCCGACCCGGCCTCGCCGACGACGGAGAAGCCCTCACCGAGATCGTTGCGAACGCCGTCGCGCCAGATGGGATGGTCGTCGGCCAGCACGACCCTGATCACGGCAGCCACAGTCGCACCTCGGATCCCCTCCCGTGTGCACCCGTGACCTCCACGCGGCCTCCCGCGTCCTCGATGCGGCCGCGGATCGACCTCGACAGCCCCACCCCTTCGGGTGTCGCGGCCGGGTCGAAGCCGCATCCGTCGTCCTTGACGGAGCAGAACAGGCCGTCCTCGTCGTCGACGAAGACCACCACCCGCCCGGCACCCCCGTGCTTGCCCGCGTTGGTGAGGGCTTCGCCCACGGCACCGGCCATCGCGGCAACCGCGTCCCTCCCCACCTCGAGGTCGTCGGGCACGAGGACCTGGACCCGCCCGCCGAAGACGTCCTCGAAGCGGGCGGCGGCGGCCCGGAGGGCGGCGCCGAGGTCCGACGTGGCGGGTTTCGACCCGAAGAGGAACTCCCGCAGGTCGCGCTCCTGCTCGCGCGCCAGCCGGGACAGGGCCGGATCGCCGGCCCGCCGCTCCACCACGGCGAGGGTCTGGAGCACGCCGTCGTGCAGCGTGCGGGCGACCTCCTCGCGCGCCTGCGCGCCTGCCACCTCCTCTCGGGCCCGCACGAGCAGCTGGTACACGTACCCGGCTACCCCGCCCGCCAGCGCGTAGAAGAGGACGGTGTTGGTGAGCGACAGCACGCCGGTGGAGGAGTAGTTCCGTACGTCGTTGACGACGGTGGAGACGATTCGGGCGCCGCCCATGGCGCCGCCGGCGGCCGCGCCCCACCCCGGCCCGAAGGCCACGCCGGCGCTCAGGATGCCCACGAGCGGCCACGTCGAGCCGATGGACTGGCCCACCGTGAGCACGGTGCCTCCCCGTCGGGCCAGCCCGTCGAGGGTCACCAGGGCCGCGCCGGCGGCCAGCTCGGCCAGTACCGGAACCCGCCCGAGGAGGCGCCACGGGGCGGCCCGCCAGAGGCTCGTGTCGGCCACGGTGACCACCAGGGCGGCGCCCACGAGAGCGGCCGCTAACCCCGGGTGGGCCAGGTCGTGGCGTGAGACGCCGAGCACCACGGCCATCCAGGCCCACGCCACCCATCGGAACATCGCCAGCCCCTGGAGCACGGAGCGTTCCACGCCGCCCACGGTAAGGGACGGCGAATCAACAGGCTGCTGCGCTGCCGCCCCGCCGCTCACCGCCGGCCACCTTCTCCAGTCCCGTCCGGATGGCGTCGAGCTCGACGGGGCTGAGGAGGCCGGTGAAGTGCCGTTCGACGCCCCGCAGGTGGCCCGGTGCTGCCCGCCGCAGGCGGCTCCGACCCTCTGGGGTGAGGACGGCGAACGCCCCCCGACGATCGGTGGGGCACACCGCCCGCTCGACGAGCCCGGCCGCCACCAGGCGATCGACGAGCCGGGTGAGCCCACTGCGGCTGAGCACGAGCTGTGCGGCAAGCTCGCTGAGGCGCAGCCGCTGGTCGGTCGCCCCGTTGAGGCGGAGCAGGACCTCGTACCACGTCAGGGGGAGCCCCTGCTCGTCCTGCAGTTCACGGTCCAGGCGGTCGACGACGGTCGCGTGGGCCCGCAAAAAGGCGCGCCACGCCGCCAGCTGCCGTTCGTCGGGGCGGTCCACCACGAACCCCATGGTACCGGCCACCGCCGGAATAGAAGTTGCATCTGCAACAGTTGAAGGTGCTACTCAAGCGAACAGGAGCCCCCATGACCACTACTTCCGTCGCATCCAGGATCGTCAACGGCATCGAGTTGCCGGCGCCGGGCACCTGGGTCATCGACCCCTCCCACTCGAGCGTGGAGGTCGTCGCCAGGCACATGATGATCTCCAAGGTCCGTGGCCGCTTCGACACCTTCGCCGGCACCATCGTGGTCGCCGAGACCCCGGAAGAGTCGTCGGTGGAGCTCACCGTCGACGCCGCCAGCATCTCGTCCGCCGACGCGAGGCGCGACGAGCACCTCCGCAACCCCGACTTCCTCGACACGGCCAGGTATCCGCAGATCACCTTCCGCAGCACGTCGATCGAGCCCGCGACGAAAGGCCATTGGGCGGTGACCGGTGACCTCACGGTGCGCGACGTCACCCGCTCCGTCACCGTCGACGTCGAGCTCGAGGGCGTGGGTGCCGCCTACGGCGGACCTCGCGCCGTGCTGTCCGCGACGGCTGAGGTCGATCGTGAGGACTTCGGGCTGACCTGGAACATGGCCCTCGAGACCGGCGGCGTCCTCGTCGGCCGCCAGCTCAAGCTGGAGCTGAACATCCAGGCCGTCCCGGAGCAGCCAGCCGCCTAGAGCCGCCCTCCGCCCGGCGGGCGGGCCGGCGCGTTCCGCCTCGCACCTCGCCCGCCCCCCGGGCGCCCAGTCGCGTTCCGCCTCGCACCTCGCCCGCCCCCCGGGCGCCCAGTCGCCGTTCCCGTCCGTGCGTGGGCGCGGGCCCCGCCTCCGCCGCCCCGTCCGGCCGGCGAGCGGGTTGGCCCGTTCGGCGGCCAGCCACCACGATGGGTGGATGCTCCAGGTCCGGGATCTCAAGGTGGAGGTGGGTGGACGCCTCGTCGTCCACGGCGCCACCTTCGGGGTCCGCGCCGGCGAGAAGGTCGGCCTGGTGGGCCGCAACGGCGCCGGCAAGACGAGCATGCTGTCGGTGCTGGCCGGCGAAGCGGCGCCCGCCGGAGGCACCGCCCTGCGGCGCGGCGCCCTCGGCTTCCTTCGCCAGGAGGCCCGGCCGGCGGGAAGCGGCGTCGACGCAACCGCCCTGTCGCACGTCCTGTCGGGACGTGGTCTCGACGAGGCGGCCAGGCGGATCGAGAAGCTCCGCCTGGCCATCGAGGAGAACCCCTCCGACCGCAACGTCGCCCGCTTCAGCAAGGCCGAGGACGCCTTCGCGCAGGACGGCGGCTACGCGGCCGAGGCCGAGGTGCGCCGCATCGTGGCCGGGCTCGGCCTCGCTCCCGACCGCGTCGACCTGCCCGTGCAGGTGCTCTCGGGCGGTGAGCGCCGGCGCGTCGAGCTGGCCCGCATCCTGTTCGCCGGCAGTGACCTGTTGCTCCTCGACGAGCCCACGAACCACCTCGACACCGATGCCAGCGCCTGGCTGCTCAACTTCCTCCGGTCGTACAGGGGCGCCCTGCTCGTCGTCAGCCACGACCTGGCCCTGCTCGACGAGGCCATCACGCGCGTCCTGCATCTCGACGAGGGCGAGGTCGTCGCCTACAAGGGCACGTACAGCCAGTACCGGGCCGCCCGCCAACGCGACGAGGCCCGGCTGGCCAAGCTGGTCGAGCGCCAGGCGAGCGAGATCGACCGCCTGAGCTCGCTGGCCGACTCGATGCGGGGCCAGACCCAGAAGCGGGCCCGCACGGCCAAGTCCATCGACGCACGCGTGGCCCGCCTCGAGTCCGCCGCGGTCAGCGGCCCGGCCAAGGAACGTCGCTATCGGGTCCGCTTCCCGCCCGCACCGCCGAGCGGGCGACTGGTCCTCGAGGTCGAGGACCTCACCAAGGGCTACGGCGGCCCGCCCGTGCTCGAAGACGTGTCGCTCGCAGTCGAACGCGGGCAGCGCCTCCTCGTGATGGGTCTGAACGGGGCGGGCAAGACCACGCTGCTGCGCATCCTGGCCGGTCAGACGGAGCGCGAGAGCGGGACGGTGCGCTTCGGGCACGGCGTGTCCGTCGGCTACTACGCGCAGGAGCACGAGGGGATCACGCCGGGCAAGGACGTCCTCAGCCACCTCCGCGAAGACTGCGCGCTGGCCGACCAGGAGCTGCGGGCCCTGCTCGGGATGTTCGGGCTGGTCGGCGAGGTGGCGTTCCAGGACGCCGGGACCCTCTCCGGGGGCGAGAAGACGAAGTTGTCGCTGGCGCAGCTCGTGGCCGGCCGACACAACCTCCTGCTCCTCGACGAGCCGACCAACAACCTGGACCCGCCGTCGCGCGAGGCGGTGGCCGAGGCCCTGGCCGCCTGGCCGGGTTCGATGGTGCTGGTGAGCCACGACGCCACCTTCGTGGAGTCGCTGGCGCCCCAGCGGGTGCTGCTCCTCCCCGAGGGCACGCTCGACTGGTTCAGCGACGACATGCTCGACCTGGTCGAGCTGGCCTGACGCGACCCGCAACCGGGCTCGGCGCCGGGCCGGCGCCGCCGGCGCGCCGTTCCCTCAGCGGGGAAGGAGACGGACCCGGGCGACGACCCGCTCGGCGGCCCGGAGGTGGTGGGAGCCGGCGTGCACGCCGGCGCGCGCCAGATCGAGGGCGTGGACGAGTGCACCGCCGGCGAGGACGCCGGCGCGCGCCCACGAGTCGCCGTGCACGGCTTCCACGGCAGCGGCCAGGGTGCCGGCTGCGCCGGCTGCCGCGTCCAGCACTTCGGCAAGGGTGCGGCCGCCCGCCGCGCCGGCGACGGTGGCACCGTCTCCCGGGTCGGTCCCGGCGTCGACCTCGGTGCCCTCGCGCGACTGCACCCGAGCCAGTGCCTCCGCCGCCTGTGCCATCCCCGCCGCGGCGGCAGCGGCATGGTCGAGGGCCGACGCCGCACCGGGACCCGGTGCCCGGTGCACGATCTCGGGGTCGTCGTCGTCGGGCCGCACGAGCAGCGCCCGGAAGCGGCGGGGGAACGATCGTGCGGCGGCCGCGGCGTCGGCCGGGCCGACCGAGGACGCATCGAACCCGCACACCGGACAGGGCCGGGACCGCCGGGGCATCCCGCTACCGTACGCCGGGTGCCCACGGTCATCGGCCCCGGCGTCGTGGAGCTCGACACTCTTCTGGGAGGGTGGGACCGGGTCACGGCCGGATACCTGATCGAGGGCGACGCACCGGTGCTGGTGGAGACGGGCAGCCGGTCGTCCGTCCCCACCCTGCTGGGCCTGCTCGACGACCTCGGCGTCGGCCGGCGGGACCTGGCCGGCGTGATCGTCACCCACATCCACCTGGACCACGCCGGCGGAGTGGGCGACGTGGCCAGGGCGTTCCCGTCCGCCACCGTCTACGTCCACGAGAAGGGTGCCCGGCACCTCGCCGACCCCACGCGGCTCGTGGCCTCGGCCGCCCAGGTCTACGGCGAGCTGCTCGACTCGCTGTACGGGCGGCTCGAGCCCACGCCGGGCGAACGCATCACGGTCCTGGAGGACGGTGCAGAGGTGGTCGTGGGGCCGGGGCGGACCCTGACCGCGGTGGACTCCCCCGGCCACGCCAAGCACCACCTGGCGGTCCACGATTCCGAGAGCGGCATCCTGTTCGCCGGGGACGCGGTCGGCGTGCGCCTGCCCGACGCCGGCGTCCTCCGCCCTGCCACCCCTCCCCCTGACTTCGACCTCGACCAGGCACTCGCCTCGTTGGGCCGCTTCGCGGCGCGCCGTCCGTCGGGCATCGCCCTGGCGCACTACGGGCTGGTGCCCGACCCCGGGACGGTGCTCGACGAGGCGGCGGCCACGCTGTCCGCCTGGGCCTCGGTGGCCGAACAGGCGTGGCGCGAGGGGACCGACGTGGCGGCGGCCCTCGAAGCGGCGTTCGCGGCCGAGCTGGCCGGCGTCGACGACGCCCACCGCCGGAAGCTGGAGACGCTCAACGGCGTCCACTCCAATGCGGCCGGGCTCCGTCGGTGGCTGGAGAAGCGGGCCGGGACCGCCGACGCGGCCGGGGGCGCGGCCGAGCAGCGATGACCGTCGAGGCCGTCGTGTTCGACTGGGGCGGCACCCTCGCCACCTACGCCGACGTCGAGATGATCGACATGTGGCGGTTGGCCGCCCGCCGGCTCGCTCCCGACCGCGAGGACGAGGTGTGCGCCAGGCTGGTCGCCGTGGAGGAGGCGTCGTGGCGGCGCATCGCCGTCGACCAGCGCAGCACGACGCTGTCCTCTTTACTTGCGGCTGCCTCCGACGAGCTCGGCCTCGACGTGGCCGAGGTCGTGCTCGAGGAGGCGGCGACCTCTCATCTCGACGCCTGGACGCCCCACGTCCGCCACGACCCGGAGGGGCCGGCGGCGCTGCAGGCGCTAAGACACCTGGGCGTGCGCACCGGCCTGTTGTCCAACACCCACTGGCCTCGGGCGTTCCACGAGCACTTCCTGGAGCGGGACGGTCTGGCCCCGTTTCTCGACGTACGGTGCTACACCAGCGAGCTGGAGTGGACCAAACCCCACCCAGGGGCGTTCCAGGCCGTCCTCGCGCCACTGGAGGTGTCGGACCCAGGGCGTGCGGTGTTCGTGGGGGACCGTCCGTATGACGACGTGCACGGGGCGCAGCAGGCCGGCATGCGCGCTGTCCTGCGCCCGAACCCCCTGGTTCCCCCGTATCCCGTCGAGCCCGACGCGACCGTGACTAGTCTGTCCGAACTGGTGACCATCGTCGCAGGGTGGATCGAGGGGTGGTAGACACGGTTTGCGCCGTTCCGGTTTCGGGCATACCGGGATCTTTTGCGTGCGGGGTAACTACCCCTTGACGCAGACTGACCGCTAGCCCATCCTTGCCTCAACGGCGCCGTATTGGGCCGTATCCGTACCGGGAACTTTTCGAGACAGGTGGGACTGTGGAAAAGAAGAAGTTTGGTCTACGTCTAGTCGCGGGCGCCGCGGCTCTCTGCCTTACGGCAGCGGTCGCCGCGCCCAGCCCTGCCGGGGCGCAGTCGGCGGAGGGGGTCGGCACCGCAAAGGCGACGCAGACCCTCATCGACCTGGTCCTCGGCGATGCGGCCGCTCCGGCGCTCGGCCTGAAGGTTTTGGGTGACACCGCCCAGAGCACCATCGACAGCGCCCTCGAGGCTCCGAACGCCATCACCAAGCTGGTGCCGCTGTCGCTCGTGTCGTCGCTCCTGCCGGCGCTCAACGGCCTCACGGCGAACCTGCCGACCTTCGAGTCGAAGACGCCGGGCGGCAACGCCAACGTCACCGGCTCGGCCCTCGACCTGGCCAGCCCCGGCGGCGTCCTCGGTCTGCCCCTGGGCCTCCTCGGCGGGTCGCTGATCCCGACCAGCCTCACCACCGCCCTCGACGGCGCCGGTGCCCGCACCGGCCTCGACGCTGCGCTCGCCAACCTGTCGGCCGTCTCCGGTCTGCTCAAGGTGAACAGCGTCAGCAACAAGCAGGGCACCGCAGCGGCCCTCTCGGCCTCGAGCGGCAACCGTGCGCTCACCGTCGACGCCATCTCGCTGCTGAGCCTGGGCGACCTGCTGGCCGGCCTGAACCTCGACCTGGCCAAGCTGCCCCTCGGCATCGTGAGCAACCTGCTGAGCACGCTCCAGCTGCCGGTGGCCCTGCCCGGCGGCGCCGCCGACCTCAAGTCGGCCGTCGACGGCCTCACCTCCACCATCTCCGGCATCCTCACCCAGGTCGCCGGCAACAACGCCCTGCTCGGCTCGGTGGTCGACGCCGTGCCGGCCGTCGACGGCCTCCTGAGCGGCCTGTCGCTCACGTCGCTGGTGCCGCTCGGTGGCTCCAGCCTGGTGCCGGTCGACCTGACCGCACTCGGCCTGGGCACCGTGTCGGACCTGCTGGGGACCCTCCAGGGCACCCTGAGCAACCTGCTCGACACGGTCCTCGGCACCCTGGGCAACCTGAGCCTGCTGAAGCTCGACGGTGCCACCATCGGCGCCACCACCAAGGCTGCCGACACGCTGGCCAACTCGGCTGCCGACGTCACCGGCAAGCTCGGTGGGCTGAGCGTGCTCGGCCTGAACCTTCCGGGCCTCGACCTGCTCTCGGTCGGCAACACGATCAACGCCGTCACCAGCCAGCTAGGCAACGTGCTCGGGATCATCGACCCGTCGCTGAAGGACCTGGTGAAGGTCGGCGTCCTCGACAAGGCCACCAGCGTCACGGCGGCCAACGGCTACAACAACGCCCTGGCCGGCATCGACATCCTGTCTGTGAAGATCACGCCCCCGGCGCTGCTCTCCAACCTGGTGGGCACGCTCACGGGCAACGGGGCCCTCTCGGCGCTCGGTACTCTTACCGCCGCCGGCGCCCCCACCTCGGGCCTGCCGCTCCTGGGTGGCAACATCCTCGGCCTCGGCAACCTGCTGAACCTGCCGGCCACGGTGGGGGTCCTCACCAAGGGCCTCAGCCTGAAGGTGGGCTCGGTGCAGTCGTCCTCCCAGTTCCGCCTGGCCTCGGCCCCGGCTCCGGCCGCCGTCGCCGCTCCGCAGGAGTCGCTGCCCCGCACGGGTGCCGACACCCGCACGCTCGGCATCCTGGCCGCCGGCATGGCCGCTCTGGCCCTCGGCGTCCGCCGCTGGGCTCGGCGTCCCGAGGAGATGATCGACTGATCGCACCAGCGATCGGCAACACCTGAGAAGGGGCCCTCCAGGGCCCCTTCTCTGCGTTCCAGCCCGGCCCTCACAGCCCAGCGGCCTCAGTCGTGAGGCTGCCGTGACGGCCCCGCACCGGAGGACAGCTGCGGCTCCGGGCGCCGCGGAACGGCGGGAAACGGTTCTCCCACACCACATCCGCATCCCCAATGTCGCACGGCACCACATCCGCACCCCCAGATGAGCGGTCATGGCGGTCAGCAATTGGCGTCTATGGACACCGCCCACCCGGGCCCGAACGTGCCGCTGACCTGGCCTTTCGTGGGAAAGTCCAGGTCAGTGAGCGGAGGGGGTGGTATTTGAACCCACGGTGAGGTCGCCCCCACAACGGCTTTCGAGACCGTCCGATTCGGCCGCTCTCGCACCCCTCCCGGGCACAAAACCCCTGGTCAGGGCCCTGCAGCGGGTCGGCGTGCCGGCGCTCCGAATCCGCTCGCACCACATCCGCACCACAGCCCGATCCTCGACCACCGGTTACCGCCGGTCGCCGCAGCGAGCCGTGGTCACCCCTGGTGGCCGGGGCCGGCGGCGATGCGTGGCGCGTGCTCCGACGGGCTGGGGTCGCCGTGGCGCTGTCCGGTGTTGAGGATCACTGTTGCGTCGTGGCGTCAGCTGTGCGCCGATTCGGTGATCGCGAGCGTGGCGGCGTCCTGAAACGGGTCCAGTGACCTGCCGGTCAGGGTTCTGGAGAACGGCACACATAGGTACTAGTGCTCCGCGCGTAAGTCATTGACGTACGCGCCATGAGCGGGCGGCCGTCATAGGTCAGCGCAACGGTGCCGCTCGGCGGTTGTAGTCCTTGATGAAGGCGATGGTGCGTTCGGCCAGCTGCTCTCCTGAGAAGACGCCGGCCCAGTTGTCTCGCACCTTGTCGTTGCCGCGGAACTCCCGGTCGGATGAGCGGGTTGCTCGCTGTGGTAGCCGTCGGCGAAGCACGCGACGAATGCTTCGATGTCGTGCGCGTTCATTGCGGAAAGCAGAGGCCGCCTGCCCGGTAGCCTGACCTGGGGGTGGGATACCGGTAGCTCCCTCAGCTTCGGCGCCGAGCTGGGCTGAACCTCCAGGACGGGCCATGCCACTATCGCCGAAACGCTTGCAGCAGACCGGGGGATCTGCCAGGCTTCCAAAGGATCGGTATGGAAACTGGCTGATCTGGGGGAGACGATCGTGCAACTCGTTCACTGCCGATGTGGAGCACGAAACGCTATGCCCGCAGTGCGACTTTCGGATTGCCGGCGCCCGAGACATTGCCGCCCTGGGATCCTGGCAGCGGCGGCTGCCCTTCTCCTCGTGCCGTGCCTTACCGGCACCGGACTGTCCGGTACGACCGCCGCGGGCACCGTCACCCTGGTGAAGGACCTCAACCCGGGGCCCCATGACTCCGGGCCGTTACTGTACCCGCCTCCGGCCGTGATCGGTGGATCCATCTTCTTCGAGGCTTCGGATGACATACACGGGAAGGAGCTGTGGAAGAGCGACGGCACCAAGGCGGGCACCGTCCTCGTCAAGGACATCATGCCGGGCTTCGGAAACTCGACCCCGATAGGACTGACGGCGCTGGGCGGGCAGATCTTCTTCTCCGCTTATGACCCGGCGAACGGAAGAGAGCTTTGGAAGACCGACGGCACCGACGCCGGGACCGTCCTCGTGAAAGACATCCTCCCTGGCACATCAGGGTCCGAGCCGGGCGGGTTTGCCGTGCTGAACAGCGTTCTGCTGTTCGCTGCGAATGACGTCTCGCGGGGTACCGAGCTGTGGAGGACCGATGGCACCGAGGCCGGAACCGTCCTGGTGAAGGACATCTATCCCGGTCCCAACGCCGGCTTCCCGGTGGGCTTGGTCGACCTGAACGGCACGATCTTCATGAGCGCCAACGATGCCGCCGGCGCGAGACTCTGGCAAACCGACGGCACTGAAGCGGGCACGGTGCCCACCAAGGACGTTGCCGTCAGTGGGCTCGTTAATGCCGGTGGGTCGCTCTTCTTCAAGGGCCTCGACGATGTCCACGGGTGGGAGATGTGGAAGAGCGACGGCACGGAGGCGGGCACCGCCATGATAAGCGACCTAACACCTGGCTCGGGTGATAGCAATGTGATCGGCCCCCTCATTCCGTACCTGGGAGGCGTGATCTTCAACATGTTCACCGGCGTGAAGAAACTCTGGAAGAGTGACGGCACCGAGGTCGGCACGGTGCCGGTGACGCAGGTACCCATCGAGTACGGCGAGGTCGTGGTGGGGAGCACGATCTTCTTCACCTCCGACGACGGCGTACACGGGATCGAGCTCTGGAAGTCCAACGGCACCGGACCTGGCACGAAGATGGTGAAGGACATCAATCCGGGTTCGGCCTCGGCCCGCCCGTTTTTCTTTACTGTGTTCAATGGCAAGCTTTTCTTCCGGGCCAGCGATCCCGGCCACGGGGCCGAACTCTGGAACAGTAATGGCACCGCCGTCGGGACGGCCCTGGTGGCCGACATAAATCCCGGCAACGCGTCGTCTGCCCCGCACGACTTCGCCGCCGTCGACCGGACTCTGTACTTCTCGGCAATACACGTATCCTTCGGCCGCGAACTGTGGAGGAGGACGATCTAGTGCTCACGCGCGTAAGTCATTTTGACGTACGCGGCCCTGAGCGGGCGACCGTCATAAGTCAGCGGAACGGTGCCGCTCGGCGGTTGTAGTCCTTGATGAAGGGCGATGATGCGTTCGGCCAGCTGCTCGGCGGAGTCGAAATCGCCGCGACGCACAGACGACGCTCGAGGATGGAGAATAACAGCACCCATACCTGGTTGAGCCGCGAGGCGTGCGTCGGCGTGTGATGCATGTGCACGTGGGGGTGCGCCCCCAGGAACTCGGCCACCTTGGGCGTGGTGTGAGCCGACAGGTTGTCCACGATGCAGTGCAGGTCGAGCCCGACGGGCGTCTCGGCCACCAGCACGAAGTTGTCGCCGCGGCTGGAGTCGGTGACCCACCCGGCCGTGGCGGCGGTACTCGAACTCTCGTCGGGCGGGGATGCCGGGTACGGGTGGGCGGGTCGGGTTGATGCGGCTCTTGGCCTGGATGCCGGACTTCTCGTCGACCGACACACCACGGCGTTGTCAACGGGTCGAGGTAGAGCCCGCACACGTCACCGGCTGGAGGGCCGGCCATCAGCGGTCCCGCTCCGACTTGGCATTCGCGTGTAGCGCACGCACGTCATCGGCGACCTAGCGCGCGAGCCGCCGGCTTCGGCTGCGCAACCCGCTCGAGCCGCAGCTGCGCATCGAGGACACGGAGCCGGGCCTCGGCGTCCGGCGCAACGGCCGCCACGGCCTCGCGCTCGGCCCGTAGGCGGGCCGGGCGCACCGCCGCGTCGGTGCGCTGTGCGAGGTCGGGCCGACGGCGCCCGTCGCCGCCGGCCACCTCGTCGGTGTCGAGGACCCAGCGCTGGCGGGCCTCCCGGCGCCACTCGGCGGTGAGATCCTCGGCGGCCTGATCGATGTCGTCGGCCACCACGTAGACGTGGCTGGCGCCCCGGGCCCGGCTCATGGCCACGTAGGCCAGCTCGCGGCCACCCCCGTCGGCCAGCACGTGCGCCCGATCCACCGTGGCCGCTTGGGTCCGGTGGACGGTGAGGGCGTACGCGTAGTCCAGGTGGTCGGCGCCGAGGTCCCCGCCGGCCAGATCCTCCCGGCGGCCGTCATTGAAGGCGACGGTGAGCCGCCCGTCGCCGACACCCTCCACGCTGGCCCGCTCGCTGGTGACCCACCTCCCGTCCCCGGGCCCCAGGAATACCACCCGGTCGCCGACGGCGTAGCGCCGTCCTCCTGGCCCCTCCACCTCGGGGCCGGTCACTACCCCGGCCTCGAGGCAGCGCCGCCGGGCCCGTTCGTTCAGTGCCGCCACGTCCCGGCGGCGCCAGGCCAGCAGGGCGACCTCGTGGCCGGCTCGGCGATCGGCGTCCCAGGCATCGACGGCGGCGTCGAGGGCGTCGGCCCGGTCCGGAGCGGCGACGATGCGGTCGTTGTCCCGGTACCAGGCCACGGCCTTCGCCACGTCGCCGGCCCGGAGCTGCTCCAGCGCGGAGCGCTCGGCCGGATCGCGCTGGCGCACGTTCTGGTCGAGGACCACCACTGCCGGGTGATGGCGGGCCACCAGGGCCTCCAGCCCGCCGCCGGGGCCGACAGCGCCGAGTTGGTGGTGGTCGCCGATAGCCACCGCCTTCGCCCCGGCCGCCTCCGCGGCCACCAGGAGCTTGAGCAACTGGGCGTCGTCGGCCATGCCGGCCTCGTCGATCAGCAACAGCGTGTCGGCGTCGAGGGTGAGGGTGCCGTGCTCCAGGCGCCACACCAGGGAGGCGACGGTGCGCAAGTCCACGCCAGCCTCGGTGGAGAGCGCCCTGGCCGCCTGGCCGGACACGGCGGTGCCCAGCACGCGGTAGCCGTCGGCCTCGAAGGCGGCCCGCACCACCTCCAAGGCGGTCGTCTTGCCCGAGCCGGCCACGCCCACCGCCACGTCGATGCCCCGGCCCGAGCCGCAGATCACCGCCACCGCCCGGCGCTGGCCGGCGGTGAGGGGCCGGCCGAGCCTCTCCTCTTTCTCTGCCACGGCCACCTCGACCGTCGCCCGGCGCAGGCTGGTCCGGTCGTCGGCTCCGGCCAGGCGGGCGGCCACCTCCTCCACCGCCGCCTCGGCGGCCAGCACCGACGCAGCGACATAGGCCCGGCTGCGGGCACCGGGAGTCCCAACCAGAGCGATGGCCTCCGGGTGGGCGAGTACGCCGGCCACCACGGTGTCGAGCTCCTCTGGAGCGGCGCCGTAGAGGGCGGGAGCCGCCAAGCGGACCACGTCGGCCCGGGTGAAGACCTTCTGCTCGGCCAGTGGTCCGGCCAGCAGGCCCCGCACCATCTCGGCCCGCTCGGTCGCGCTCAGCCGGCGCAGCGGCCGGTGCTGGCGCTGGTTGACCAGCGGCAGCCGCTCGGCCAGCTTTCGTGACGGCCAGCCCAGGGCGTCGAGCTCGTTGAGCCAGCGCAGCAGCAGCGAGTCCCCGGACTCGTCGGTCTTTGCCGCCCGGGTGGCCCTGGCGGCGATGCCCCGGGCCCGGTAGCTGGTGAAGCCCTCGGACTCCATGGCCTCGTCGATCTCGCTCGACCGCTTGGAAAAGGCGTCGGTCACCGCCTTGGGGATGCCGGCGATGGCCCAGTGGTCGAGCTTGCCGGCCCGTGGTCCGACTCGATGGCGTAGCCCCGCTCCAACGCCACGGCGGCAGCCGCAAGGCGCCCGGCCATGGTGGCGGCGTGGGTGAGGTCGCGGAGGGCGGCGGTGTCGAGTCCCTTCCAGCCGCCGGCGTCGTCGAGCATCTCGGCCACGTTGGCCACCAGCACGTGGTCGTGGGGGCAGGGGTCGCCCGAGCGGGAGGTGGCGTGGCGGGTCCGCGCCCACACCAGCCCGGAGGTGGCTACCCGCCGCTGGGCCCTGCCCCGCCGGCCGCCCTGACGGCAGAACCACTTCTCCAGGAAGGCCAGGGTGGCGTCTGTCTCGGCGTCGAGGATGGCGCGCATGTCCTCGGCCCGGCCGATAAGGCCGAGGATGGCCACGCTCTTGTGGGCCGACACCACCAGCTCCATGCCCGGGCGCTTCGCCGTCACCAGCCGTGTCCCCAGATGCGGGTCACGGGCGCCGCCAGAGCCGAACAGGGCCTCGTAGGAAGCATCGTCCACCGGACCCACCAGGCCGAGGCGCGATGCGAGCTGGCCGCCCCACTCCAGTGGCGTCTCGCCCCGGGAGGCGTAGTAGCCCAGCGCCCGGCCGGCGTGGTCGTCGGCTCTGCCGGCCACGGTGGCGCGGTGGTACTCGACGGAGTCGACGCCCATCTTGCGGATCCAGGCCACCACGCCTCCTGCGCCAGCAACCCGAAGGGGTTGCAATCGTGTTCTCGCAGTAGGCAGTTATGGCCGTTCGGCCGGCGGGCGTCGAGGGATTCCTGGTGGCCGGTCGGTGGTGGTGATCCATGGTGACTGACCGGTTCTCAGCTGTCGAGGCGGTCGCCATCGGGCGGTGGTGGGCGCGCCGGACAGCCGCGGGACGGGCACTCACGGGAAATTTCTGTGGTCGGGCGCGAGATGTTGGCCGCTCGACGGCATAGCTGGTCCTAGCTGGTTCACAACCGGAAAGGAACCGACCCATGAAACCCAACGACGACGACGACGACAAGTTGCCACCCCCGCTGCTCGACATCACCGCCCTCGCCAAGCTGCTCGGCGTCGACCCCCGCCACATCCGCCGCCTGGTGGCCGAGCGGCGGATTCCCATCATCAAGTGGGGACACCTCATCCGCTTCGACCCGGACGAGATCCGCAAGTGGATCGACCGCTACCGCCGGCCCCCGGGTTGGCCGGCCTGAGCGTCGCAGGCCGGCGGTATTCTCTGGGTCATCGCCCACCCACTCGGGCGACTCGCGGCGCTGGCCGCCTCCAACCCATCGCACCAAGGTGCCGGAGCGCGAGGCAAGGCCATGGCGTACATCCGACCGATTTTCGACCGCCAGTCCGACAGGGGCGATCCAGGCCGCAAGCCGGTCGGCTACGAGGTCCGCTACCGCGATGCGAGCGGCAGACAGCGGACCAAGGGCGGGTTCCGGCGCCGGCGGGACGCCGACGCTTACGTCGTGCAGATCGAGTCGGGCCGACAGCAGGGAACCCTGATCCCACATGCCGACGGCGGCGTCCGGCTCGAAGCCGTCGCCGACGCGTGGGTCCGGTCGATCCAGGGCCGACGCAAGCCCAAGACGGTGGACGGCTACGAGAAGCTGCTCGACCTCCACGTCCGCCCGGCGTTCGCCAGCCGGCGGGTCGCCTCCATCACCTACGCGGACGTCGACGCCTTCGTCCGCCCGCTGGAGGCGACCGGCCGGCGACCGGGAACGGTCCGCAACACGTTCTTCGTGCTCAGGATGGTGCTCGACTACGCCATCAAGGACGCCAGGATCAAGGCGAACCCGTGCCAGGGCGTGGAGTTGCCGTCACCGGCGTCACCCGAGATGTTGTTCCTCACCGCCGCCGAGGTGCGCCTCCTGGCCGCTGCGCTCGACGCACGGAGTCAGGAGCGGGCCCGACACCGGGACCGCCCTCCGCCCTATGGGCTCCTCGTCGAGTTCGCCGCCTTCACCGGGCTGCGGGCGGGGGAGACGGGGGCGCTGCGGATCGGCCACGTCGACCTGCGGGCCGGCACCGTGTTCGTCAACCGGTCGGCGTCGGTCGTCAAGGGCGTTCGCACCGAGGGCGAGCCCAAGACACGAGCCGGCCGGCGGACCGTCTTCCTCAACAGGGCGCTCGGAGAGCGGCTCCGAGCCCACCTCGGCGACCGGGTGCTCGACCGGGAGGGCTACGTCTTCGCCGCCGAGGACGGCGGGCCGCTCAACTACGGCACCTTCTACAGCGTCTACTTCAAGCCGGCCGTCCGGGAGGTCTTCCCAGAGCGGCAGCACAGACTGCGCTACCACGATCTCCGACATTCCTACGCCAGCCTGCTGGTCGAACAGGGGGCGCTCCCGAAGGAGATGGCCGAGCTGATGGGCCACTCGTCGGTGCAGATCACCCTCGACCGCTACAGCCACATCATGCCGCACATGGCCGCCGCTCTGGCCGAGCGGATGGACGCCGCCTACCGCGCCGCCGAGCCCACCACGTCGCCCGGTGATGCTGGCCAGGCACCGATCGTGAGACTGCCGTGACGGTGCCGGGTGACCAGGGCGCAGCGGCCTCGTTGCCGACTGCGAGCGCCG
>DATAIT010000115.1 GCA_036262515.1 Acidimicrobiales bacterium
GCAGCCAGGCGCCGGTGCTCGTCGCCACACCGGCGCCGCGCCGGGGCGGACCAGTCGACCCGGCGCAGGCGGGACTCCGCAGCGGCCACCGCGCGCGCCGGATGGACCAACTGGGAGCGGGCGGCGGCCTGGTCGAGGCGACGTCGGGCGAGGTCGAGACCGGTGCGCACGGCGCGCTCGCGGTCGACGGCGGCCAGGCGGTCGGACGCCGCCGTGAACCTGTGCCGCACGAGCGCGTCACGGCTGTCGCGCAGTCGCCCGATTGCGTCCTCCAGCTCTTGCCGGCTCGGGACGACGGCGTGGGCGGCGAGCGACGGGGTTCCGAATCGGTGGTCGGCGACCTCGTCGCACAACGGCCGGTCGCCCTCGTGACCGACGGCGGACACGACAGGCGTGGTGCAAGCGCACACGGCCCGGCACAGGGCCTCGTCGCTGAACGGTAGGAGCTGAGCGGCGTCGCCGCCTCCGCGGGCGAGCACGATGACCTCCACCTCGGGGCGTGCATCGAGGGCGGCGACGGCGGCGGCGATGGCATCGGCCGCGCCCGGTCCCGAGACGTTGGTCGGCACCCAGGCCACGGGGTACCCCGGGAAACGAACCGCGACCACCGACTCGATGTCGGCCCGCACGGCGGCCTCCGTCCCGCACACCACGCCGATCACGGCGGGCAGCAGCGGGAGCGGCCGGCGGCGCCGGGTCAGGAGCCCGTCGGCATCGAGGCGGGCCCGCCGTTCGGCGACGGCGGCGGCGATGGCGCCTTCGCCCACCGGCGCGATCTCATCGGCGACGAACTGGAGCTGGCCACGGTCGTTCAGCCACGACACGGTGCCCGACACGAGCGCCCGCTCCCCTGCCACGACGCGCCACTGCGCGGCCCGGGCCGCCGGGCATCGCACGGACAGCTGGGCGTTGCGGTCCTTCAACGTGAAGTACGTGCCCCCGGGGTGCGAGCGCGGCATGACCACCTCGCCCTCGACCGCCACCCGTCCGATCACCGACAATGACTTTGCGATCTCGGACGACAGGCGCACCAGGCTCAGCCGGCGGACGCCTCCGTCGCCGGTGAGCGCGAGCGGCAGCTGTTCCACGTGGGAAACCCTAACGGGAGGGGTCGACCACCAGGGGGGCGAGGGAGGGTGTCGGATCGTCGGCGGGAGCGAGGCGCCCCGGAGCCCCTGAGACGCCGATCTCACCAGATCCGACAAACAAGTTAAGAGCCACCGAAATACAGCCGATCAAAGTCCCGTCAACGACAACGGCAAACCTGCTGCGAGGCGGGGACGCAAAGCCACGGGGCCCTCGAGGTCAGCCGGGCTACCGAACGACTGGAGAATCGCAATGACGGTACAACGACACGCGCCGTCCAACGGGCCACTCCGCCGGATCCACCGGCTGTTCCCCGTCCGTGGCCAGTTCACGGAGACGGCCTTCAGCTGGCTGCTCGCCGATCCGGTCTTCGCCGGCGTCGGTGACATCCGCCCTGGCCAAACGGTCTAGGCGCCCCGCCCCGAACCGGACTGCACCGGCTCCTCGAGCCCGAGCTCGGCCAGCTCGGTCTCGAGATCGGCAGGCGCCTCGAGGTGGACCCGCGGGAGCACCCGACCGAGCCATGGCGGCAACCACCAGTTGCGGTCGCCCAGCAGCTCCATGGTGGCCGGGACGAGCAGCATGCGGATGATGGTGGCGTCGATGAGCACGGCGGACGACAGCCCGAGGCCGAAGAGCTTCACGACCCGGTCCGACTCCCCGATGAAACTCCCGAAGACCACGACCATGATCGCCGCCGCCGCCGTGATGACGCGGGCCGTGGCCGCCAGGCCGTCGGCCACCGACGTGCGGCTGTCGCCCGTGCGGTCCCACTCCTCCTTGACGCGCGAGAGCAGGAACACCTCGTAGTCCATGGAGAGGCCGAACACGATGGCGAACAACATCATCGGCACGAACGGCTCGATCGGCGCGCCGTCGATGCCGAGCAGCGCCCCGCCCCAACCCCATTGGAAGACGGCGACGACGATGCCGTAGGCGGCCCCGATGGACAGCAGGTTCATGATCACCGCCTTGAGCGGCACGAGCACCGAACGGAAAACCGTCATGAGCAGCAGGAACGACAGCCCGAGCACGGCGGCGAAGAAGTACGGCAGGCGGGCCGACAGGTACTCGGTGAAGTCCACCCCGATGGCGACGCCGCCGGCGACGGAGACCTTGAGCCCCGTGCCGGCCGTAGCCGCCGGAAGGACGTCGCCACGCAGCCGGTTCACGAGGCTCGTGGTGGCTGCGTCCTGAGGCGACGTCTTCGGCACGACCCGCCACAGGACGGCGGTGGGATTTGCCTCGTCATTGGTGATCGGCGGCGTGGCGAAGGCGACGCCCGGCGTCCGGCGGAGGGCGTCGGCAACAGCGTCCAGCTTGGCCCCGTCCACGTCGGCGGGCACCTTGCTGGCCAGGATGAGCGGGCCGTTGACGCCGGGGCCGAAGCCGTCGGCGAGGAGGTCGTAGGCCTTGCGTGTCGTCGTGTCCTCCGGGTAGTTGCCCTCGTCGGAGAAGCCGAGTCGAAGCCCGAAGATGGGCACGGCGAGCAGCACCACGACGGCGGCACCGACCAGGACGGCGGCCCAGGGCCGGCGCTGGATGACCCTGCTCCACCGGTAGGCGGCCGTCTCACGCAGCGGCTTGGGACCCTTGTCGAGCACCTGCTTGCGCAGCGGCGCGACGGCGAAGCTGGCGAGGATCACGACGATGGCGGCGGGCAGGGCGACGATCAGGGCCGGGATGCCGAGGCCGGCGCCGATCAGCGTGACAGCCACGAGGCCGGCGGCGATGAGGCCACGGCGGCGGGTGATCTCCACCCGCTCGGCGGCGAAGCCGAGCAGGGCGGGAAGCAGCGTGAGCGACGCCAGCATCGTCATCCCGACGACCACGGCGGCGCCGACGGCCAGGCCGGAGATGAAGCCGAGCTGCATGACGAGCATGCCCATGAGGGAGATGACCACCGTGGTCCCGGCGAACAGGACGGCACGCCCGGCCGTCTCCATGGCGATGAGGGTCGACGCCTCGACGCTGTGGCCCTTGTGGAGGTTTTCACGGAACCGCGTGACGATGAACAGGGCGTAGTCGATCCCGACCCCGAGGCCGATCATGACGCCGATCGTCGACGCGAAGTCCGGCATGGTGACGACCTTGGAGAGCAGCCCGGCGATGAGCGTCCCCGAGAAGATGCCGGCGAGGGCGACGCCGATCGGCAGGCCCATGGCCAGCACGGAGCCGAAGGCGATGATGAGGATGATGATGGCGAAGCCGATGCCCAGCGCCTCCGAGGACGGCACGGCGAACTCGGCGAAGGCGCTCCCGCCCAGCTCGACCTGCAAGCCGTCGAGGGTCGGGATGGCGTCGCGGATCTCGGTGCCGACGGCCGCCGTCTCCTCGAACGTCGCGTCCGAGGGCGCTTCGATCTCGGCATAGGCGATCTTCCCGGCCGAGGAGCCGATGGTGGAGATCTGGCCCCCGTTCTCCGGCGCGTACGGGCTCTTGAGCGACTGGATGCCGTCGAGGTCGGCCACCTTGGCGAAGAACGCCTCCATGGCCTGCTTCACCTCGGGGTCGTTCACGCCCTTGTCGGCTTCGAAGACGATGTTGCCGACCTGGCCCGCTCCCTGGCCGCCGAAGCCGTCCTCCAGGATGTCGATCCCGCGCTTCGACTCGACGTCGGGAAGCGTGAAGTCGGAGCGGTAGCCGGTCCCCACCGCACCGGTGATGGCGCCCAGGATCATGACGCCCAGGACCCATGCCACCAGCACGCGGCCCCGACGCTCGAAGCACTTCTGCGCCACACGCCTCATCGCACATGCTCCTCTCCGGCCGGGACGACTCGGTCGGTCCCCTCGGCCACTGCCACTCGCCGGCACCGATCAGACCGGACGCCGATCCGAAACTCATCGCGCCGCCCCCGGGCCAGCGACCAGTGTGGTGCAGGCGAGCCGGAACGGCACGCGAGTTGACAACGCCGTCACGGCCGTCCGCCGATGGGCGGCGGCTATGCCGGCTGTTCGTCCAGCCGGCGGACCGAGTCCAGGACCTTGGCGTGGCCGGCCACCGCCGCATCCTCGGTCGGATAGCGACGGTGGTACTGGTCCATCCGGCCTCCGAACACCACCGTCTCGAAGAGCAGGGGCACCCGGCCGCGGAAGCTGTGGTCGAAGCCCAGCCAGACCGTGCAGACCTCCGTCTTGCCGACGAAGTCCCTGGCCACGACCCTGTACTCGTGGTCGCGGCAGAGCCGCACCATGTCGGCGACACCGATCGCCCTTCCCTGGCGGTCGAACCACAGACCCTCGTGCAGCACTGCTCGATTTTCTATCGCGTCCCGCCGCCCTTGTAGGATGCGGGCACCATGCGAGGAGCGCCATGAACGTCTGGATCGACGCCGATTTGTGCACGGGTGACGGCATCTGCGCCGAGATCGCCCCGGCCGTCTTCTTCATGGAGGACGACGGCCTGGCGTACGTCAAGGAATCGAAGGAGCACTTCTCCGACGTCTCGGCCGACAAGAAGTTCAACGAGGCCCTCGGTCAGGGCGGCACCGCCAACGGCGTGGCCCGCATCCCCGATGCCCTCCTCGAAGACGTCATCGAGGCGGCCGAGGAGTGCCCCGGGGAGTGCATCTTCATCGAGCCGTAGGCGGCGATCGCCCGCTCAGGCCTGGTCGAGGGCTCGGGCGCGCAGGGCCCGCTCCAGCCCGTCCTTGCCCTCGACCAGAATCCTCCGCAGGGGCGGTGGGCGGCCGCCGTCGGCCAGCGCATCGTCCACGGCGGCGACGGCGTCACCGTCGATCAGCGTCGACGGGAAGAGCCCCCGCGCCAGGCTGATCGCCTCGTCACGCGTGCGGCCCTCCCACCAGCGGTCGAGGGAACCCAGGTAGCGCTCGAGGTAGGGCCGCAGCAGGTTCTCCTGCCCGTACTGCCCGAAGCCTCCGGCGACGGCGCGCAGGACGGCCAGCGGGACGGTGGCGCTGTCGAGCAGGGCCCAGGCCTCGGCCTTGGCGGCGGCCGTCGGACGGGAGGCCATGGCCGCGGCCGCCCGGCGCTCGCCGATGTCGGTGGGGTCGCGCCCGAGCTCGGCGGCGATCAGCGTGCCACCGTCGTCGGCACCGGCCGCCGCGATGTTGGCCAAGGCGTGCCAGCGGAGATCCGTGTCGACGTCGAGCCCCTCCACGACGACCGTCCCCTCCAGCAGGCCGGTGGCGAAGGCCACGGCGACGGGCCCGTCACCGGCGGACAGCACCTGGCGGGCCCAGATCAGCTGGCGATCGCTGCCCGGCGCGGCGGCGGCCAGGCCACCACGGCCCAGGGTCGCCAGGCGCGCTCTCGCCGCCGGGCGGTTGGCCGGATCCCCGTAAGCCTCGACCGCGTGCATGGCCTGGAAGAGCAGGCGCTGCAGGGTGGCGTCGTCCGCCTCGCCGGGCGCGTGCTCGCACACCAGTTCGACCCAGCGCCGGGTGGAGAGCTCGGCGTCGCGGGTCATGTCCCACGTCGCCGCCCAGCAGAGGTTCCTCGCCAGGGGGTCGCCCACGTCGCCCAGGTGGCCCTCGACGGTGGCCAGCGAGCGGGCGTCCAGCCGCACCTTGGCGTAGGTGAGGTCGTCGTCGTTCAGCAGCAGCAGGTCGGGGACCTCCTCGCCGGCGAGCTCGCCGACCGGCGTCTCCTCCCCCGAGACGTCGAGCTCCACCCTGCGCTGGCGCACGAGGCCACTCGCTCCCAGCCGGTACAGGCCGACGGCCAGACGGTGGGACCGGAGCGTGTCGTGGCCGGCCTGGCCCTCCTGCACGACGGCCACGGACGTGTACCGGCCGTCCTCCTCCCCCAGCCGGGGGCGCAGCGTGTTGATCCCGGCCGTCTCCAGCCACTCCTTCGACCACGACCCGAGGTCGCGCCCGCTCGTCTCCTCGAGCACGGCGAGGAAGTCGACCAGCCGGGCGTTGCCCCACTCGTGGCGCCAGAAGTAGGTGCGCACGCCCTCGCGGAACGCGTCGGCGCCCACCCACGCCACCAGCTGCTTCAGCACCGAGGCGCCCTTGGCGTAGGTGATGCCGTCGAAGTGGAGCCGCACGGCATCGGTGTCGACGATGTCGGCGGAGATGGGATGGGTGGACGGGAGCTGGTCCTGGCTGGCCGCCGCCGCCTTGGTCCCTGCCGCGAAGCGCACCCACGCGTCGGTGAACCTGGTGGCCGATGCCAGCCCGTGGGTGGCCATGTAGGTGGCGAAGCTCTCGTTGAGCCACAGGTCGTCCCACCACCGCATGGTCACGAGGTCGCCGAACCACATGTGGGCCATCTCGTGCAGGAGCGTGGACGCCCGTCCCTCCCGCGCCGCCTCGGTGACCCGCGAGCGGAACACCATGTTCTCGTTGAAGGTGACACAGCCCGGGTTCTCCATGGCGCCGAAGTTGAACTCGGGCACGAACAGCTGGTCGTACTTGGCGAACGGGTACGGGTAGTCGAACTCCTCGGTGAAGAAGTCGAGCCCCTGGCGGGTGAGGGCGAACAGCTCGTCGGTGTCGAGGTGTGGCGCCAGCGACGCCCGGCAGTAGATGCCGAGGCTCACGTGGCCGTGGGTGTCCCGGACCTCGTGATACGGGCCGGCGACCACCGCAGCCAGGTAGGTGGAGATGGGCGGCGTGGTCTCGAACGTCCATACGCCGCCCTCGCGCGACGTCGCCCGGCCGACCGACACCACCACCCAGTCCTCGGGCGCCTTGAGTGTGAGACTGAACGACGCCTTCAGATCGGGCTGGTCGAAGCAGGCGAAGACGCGGTGGGCGTCGAACGGCTCGAACTGCGTGTGGAGGTAGGTCCTCCCGTCCACCGGATCGACGAAGCGGTGGAGGCCGACGCCCGTGTGCTGGTACGCGCACTCGGCGACGATCCGCAGGACGTTGGTGGCAAGCACGCCCCGCACCGGGAACCGCCCCCGGTCGGCGTCGTAGGCGGACGGGTCGTGCGGCCGGTCGTTGAGCACGACCTTCCGGACGGCCACCGCGTCGAGATCGATGAACGTGTGCTGGCCGGTGAGGTTGCCCGAGAACCGCACCGTGGTGTCGCTGGTGAAGGTGTCGTCGCCTGTGGTGAGGTCGAGGCTGACCTCGTACGCCACGCCCGACAGGTACGTCGCACGCTGCCCGGCGTCCGCCCTGGAGAGGTTGTCGTCCACGACTGGACACTACGACCCCGGGCCGGCGGCGCGGACGGCCCTGTCAGCTCGGGGCGGGCGCCGCCTTCGGCTTGCGAGGTGGGACACCGATCTTCGGGTCCGGCACCGCCGTGTCGGGCCACCGCCGGCGGCTCACGATGGACAGCTTGCGCAGGAGGGCGATGGCTCCGGGGTCGTCGTCGCCGGGCCGGCCCTGGATGGTGCCGTCCTCGAGCATCTTCACGATGATCTCCCGGCCCAGGTCGGTGCGCACGACCGTGAGCGTCCAGTCGTTGAAGGCGCCGATGCCCCCGGTGGAGATGTCGGCGTGCTCGGCCGCAAAGTCAGGGCACAGCTTGCAGCCCTCCCGGGTCCATGCATGGCACTCCTTCAGCGGCACCTCGTGGTAGTCGCCGTTGCGCATCCAGATCTGGAACACGCCCTTGATGTTCATCTTCACCATGTCCTGCTTCTTCAGGCCGTACCTGGCCTCGAAGAGCTCCTCGAAGATGGCGTCGTCGAACGTCTTCGAGCACAGCAGCCCGATGTTGAGGGCGAAGCGGCGGGCCGGCTTGCCGGCTTTGCGCAGCGTGAGCACCGGCGGGACGGACGACTGGCAGCTCATGCCGACGAGGGCCAGCTTCTCGGACCCGCCGGCCACCGCGTCGGCGTACGCCATCGTGTTGGCCGAGTACGTGTAGCGGCTGCCGGCGGACGCCAGCACCTCCTCACGGGTCCGCGCCACGCCGGGAACGGCCTTCCAGCTCGTGCCGTCACCTTCGAGGTACGAGACCAGGGCGGCGTCGATGTAGCCGTGCTCGAGGGCCCACAGGAGGATGGCCGAGACCAGGCCGCCGTCCTGGCCCCGCTCGTGGATCTCGGGGTCGGCGGCACGGGCGAGGATGATGTCCTTGGAGATGCCGTCCATCTCGTCGGGGAGGCGCGTGCGCCCGAAGAGGTGGTTGTCGATCTCCGACTCCCAGTTGCGGAACCGGGGGCAGGCCCGGGTGCAGGACGTGCAGCCCTTCTCGCCGTGGATGCAGTTGGCCGGGCCCAGCTCCTCCTCGAGGTGGAAGGGCCGGTACACGCCCTCGGTGTCCTTGTAGGCGAGGACGTCGTGCGGGCAGGCGACGACGCACCCCGCGCACCCCGTGCACAGGCCGGAGGTGACGACCTCGCTGAACAGCTCCTTCCACTGGGCGGTCCAGCGTGCCTTGGCGGGCTGGTCGGACATACTCCGACTCTATGGGAGCACCCGACGTCGCCCAAAGGGGTCGCCGGGCCGTGGGGTGTCAGCCGGCCGCGGCCAGGGCGGCGCGGATCTGGTCGAGGTGGGCCCGGTCGTGGTGCACGAGCAGGGTCGCCACCGTGGCCAGCGTGATCGTCCCCCGCTCGTCGTGCACGCCCTCACGGATCCAGTCGGCCTCGTCGCACGCGGCGAACACCCGGACGTTGGCGTCCCGCAGCTGGCGCCAGCGCGACAGCGCCTCCCTGGTGTCCGGCTCGAGCGGGGCGAAGCGGTCGGCCCACACGTCCTCGGGGTACGACGCCAGCCAGGGCCGGTCGGTGGTGAGGATCAGGCGGGCCCGCACCCCCCACACCAGCTCGGCGTCGGCCAGGTGTGCGACCACCGTCGCCGCCGACCACTCCCCCGGCTCCGGCGCCGTGCGGAGCGCGCCGTCATCGGCGCCGCCGACGAGGGACACGAGATCGAGGGCGGTCGCCCGGAGGCGCTCCACTGTTGCCGCTGGAGTCGTCGCCATGCGCACCACCTCACCACCTGGCGCCCATCTCGACAACCTCGCCGTCACGGCGCCGCCGAGAGCTCCCGCGCCCGGGCGAAGACGGCGTCGAACATGGGCTCGGTGAGGCGGCGGGTGAAGGTGTTCTGCTGGCTCGGGTGGTACGAGCACACGAGGTGGCGGCCGTCAGGCAGCATCGCCTCGACGGCATGGCCGAAAGGCGGACGCGGGCGCAGGCCGGCGAGGCGGGCCACCGCGTCGTAGGCGAAGCCGCCCAGGGCCACGATCACCCGCACCCTCGGCAACGCGTCGAGCTCGCGGCGCAGGTAGCCGACGCACGCGTCGCGCTCCTGGGGCGTCGGCTTGTTGTCGGGAGGAGCGCACCGCACGACGGCGGCCACGTACGCGCCGGTGAGGGCCAGCCCGTCGCCGGCGGACACGCTGGTGGGCTGGTTGGCGTGACCGGCCTTGAACAACGCCCGGAACACCCAGTCGCCCGAGCGATCGCCGGTGAACACCCGGCCGGTCCGGTTGCCGCCGTGGGCGGCGGGCGCCAGACCGACCACGAGCAGCCAAGCGTCCGGGTCGCCGAAACCCGGCACCGGCCTGCCCCAGTACTCCTCGGCGGCGAAGGAGGCGCGCTTGTCGACCGCCACCCGCTCGCGCCAGGCGACCAGGCGTGGGCAGGCCCGGCAGGAGACGATCTCGGCGGTGACGGCATCGAGGCCAGGCGCAGGAGGTTCGCCCACGGGTTGAGAGTAGGTTGACGGGCACAGATGCCGAGACGTCCGAAGCCGACCCCGGCGACCGTCGCGCTGTTCGTCCGCCACGGCGTCACGGCGACGACGGGGAAGGTCCTTCCCGGTCGGGCGCGGGGGTTGCACCTCGCCGACAGCGGCCGGGCCCAGGCCGACGCGGTGGCCGAGCGCCTGGGTGCGCTGAAGAAGATCGATGCGTTGTATGCCTCGCCACTCGAGCGGACGCGCGAGACGGCCGCCGCCATCGGCGCCCGCCTCGGCTTGAAGGTGGGCGTGGAGAAGGGCCTGCTGGAGTGCGACTTCGGCGAGTGGACGGGTGCCGAGCTCAAGACCCTCAGCCGGCTCCCCGAGTGGGGCACCGTCCAGCGGTACCCGAGCGGGTTCCGGTTCCCGAACGGCGAGTCGTTCCGGGAGATGCACACCCGCATCGCCGACACCGTGTCCCGGTTGCGGGCCCGCCACCCGGGCCAGACGATCGTCCTGGTGTCACACGCCGAC
>DATAIT010000116.1 GCA_036262515.1 Acidimicrobiales bacterium
TCCGGCTCGCGTCCAGCCACCTTCCAGCGGGCTCACAGCATCCTCCCAGGGTGGGGTGGGAACATCGTCGCCATGAGGGTGCCCCGATGACCGCCACCACCACCGACCGCAAGAGCCGGGTCCTCGTCGTCGACGACGAGGAGAACATCACGTTCCTGCTCGATTCCGCCCTGCGCCACTTCGGCTTCGAGGTCAAGGTGACCGGCAACGGGCGCGACGCCCTGCGCGAGGTCGAGCGCTTCAACCCCGACGTGATGCTGCTCGACGTGATGCTGCCCGACCTCGACGGGTTCGAGATCGTGCGGCGGCTGCGCACCGACGGCCAGAAGGTGCCGGTGCTCTTCCTCACCGCCCGCGACGCCGTCGACGACAAGGTGCGCGGCCTCACCCTCGGCGGCGACGACTACGTGACCAAGCCGTTCAGCCTGGAGGAGGTGGTCGCCCGCCTCCAGGTGATCCTGCGCCGCCAGGGCGTCGGCACGAGCTCCTCGCGCCTGGGCCTCGCCGATCTCGAGATGGACGACGACGCCCACGTCGTGCGGCGGGCCGGTCAGGTCATCGACCTGTCGCCCACGGAGTACAACCTCCTGCGCTTCCTGCTGCTCAACGCCGGCCGGGTGCTGTCGCGGAACCAGATCCTCGACCATGTCTGGCAGTACGACTTCGGCGGTCATGCCACGGTCGTCGAGACCTACGTCAGCTACCTGCGCAAGAAGATCGACACGCTGGGGCCGCCCCTCATCCACACCGTGCGCGGCGTCGGCTACACCGCCCGGGTCTCCTGATGTCGCTGCGGCGGCGACTGCTCGCCGGTCTCGTCGGCGTCGCCGCCGTGCTCATCGTCACCAACGTGGTGCTGTCCAGCACCATCCAGCGTTTCCTGCTCGACCGGCTCGACCGCCAGCTGGTGGACGTGGCATCGCGCCCGGTGTTCCGCGGCGACGGTCGTCGACCGGGCGGCGGCCCCGGCGGGGGTGGTGGGCACGACTGGCTGTCGAACGACGAGCCGACGCTGAGCGAGTACTTCATCGCCGTCGGGGACCCGAACGCCGATGCGCTCACCCCGCTGAGCTCGGCGTTCTTCGACGAGAGCGAGGCGCCGCGCCTGCGGCGCAGCCAGCTCCTGTCCAACCTCACCTCGCAGGACGCCGCGCCGCACCCGTTCACGACCGGGGCGCTCGAGGGCCGCGCCCGCTGGCGTCTGGTCGCGGTGGAGGACCCCCGCTTCGGCGCCACGGTGGTGGGCATCAGCCTGGAGGACGTCGACAAGACGATCGAGCGCATCCGCCTGGTGCAGGTCTTCGGCACGCTCGCCGTGCTGGCCGCCCTCGGTCTCGTGTCGTGGTGGATGCTGCGCCTGGGCGTCCACCCGATCGAGGACATGGCTCGTACCGCCGACGCCATCGCCGCCGGCGATCTGTCGCAGCGGGTCGAGCACCCGGGCGAGCGCACGGAGGCGGGCCGTCTCGGCGTGGCCCTGAACTCCATGCTCGGGCGGATCGAGGAGGCCTTCCACGCCCGCGAGGCCTCGGAGGAGCGGGTGCGGAGGTTCGCGGCCGACGCCTCCCACGAGCTGCGGACGCCGCTCACGTCGATCCAGGGCTACGCAGAGCTGTGGCGGGCCGGCGGCCTGCGCGACGACGGCGAGCTGGGCGAGGCGATGCGGCGCATGGAGCAGGAGGCCACCCGCATGGGCGCGCTGGTGGAGGACCTGCTCGCGCTGGCCCGGCTGGACCAGCGCCGACCAATGGAGATGGGCCAGGTACGCCTCCACGACATCACGGGCGACGCCGTGCGGGACGCCCGAGCGGTGGAGCCGGACCGCCCGATCGAGCTGGTCGTCACGCCCGTCACCGTCCGGGGCGACGAGATGCGGCTGCGCCAGGTGGTCGCCAACCTGCTGGCCAACGTGCGGGCCCACACACCGGCGGGCACACCCGTGCGGGTCACCGTCGGCACCGACGGGGTCCAGGCGAGAATCGACGTGGCCGACCAGGGGCCCGGCCTCGAGCCCGAGGTGGCGGCCAAGGTCTTCGAGCGGTTCTTCCGGGCGGACAAGTCCCGTGCCCGCGCCCGCGGGGGCAGCGGTCTCGGCCTGTCCATCGTCGCCGCCATCGCCGAGGCCCACGGCGGCCGGGCCGTCGTGTCGTCCGTCGTCGGGAAGGGCAGCACCTTCTCGGTCCTGCTGCCGGTGGCCGCCTCGCCACCGGAGGCGGGGCCACCGCTCCCGGACGGCGCCGCCGTGCCCGCCGCCCCCCCGCAAGAGGACCCTGTCCACCACTGAGTCGCCCGGGCGGGCGAGCCTCGAAGGAGTTCTGATGCGCAAGAGCTGGATGAAGCTGGCCATCGCCGTGCCGGCCGTCCTCGTGGTGCTGGTTACGGCCGGCACGTGGGTGTACCTGAACCTCATCAAGGACGATCCGCCCGACCGGCTCACGCTCCACGGCGGGACGAGCACCGACCCCTCGGCCGGCACTACGGCGGCGGCGGGTGACGGCACGGACACGGCGGCGGACGGCTCCGACGCGGAATCGGGTATCGACGGCACGTGGAAGGTGGTATCGGGCAGCCGGGCCGGCTACCGGGTCAAGGAGATCCTGTTCGGCCAGAGCGCCGAGGCGGTGGGGCGCACCGACGACGTCACGGGCACGATCGCCATCGAGGGCAGCACCGTCACCAGGGGCTCGTTCACCGTCGACATGACCACGGTGGCGAGCGACGAGAGCCGGCGGGACAACCAGTTCCGGACCCGGATCATGAACGTGTCGGCCTACCCGACGTCCACCTTCGAGCTGAGCGAGCCGATCAGCCTGGCGTCCGTCCCGGAGGACGGCACCGAGGTGGGCGTGAAGGCGACGGGCCGCCTCACCTTGCGGGGCACGACCAAGGAGGTCACGGTGGCGCTCCAGGCGCAGCGCTCGGGCTCGAGCATCAAGGTGGCCGGGTCGGTGCCGGTCGTGTTCGAGGAGTGGGGGATCCCCAACCCGAGCTTCGGCCCGGCGGACACCGAGGACAACGGCGAGCTGGAGTTCCTGCTGGTGCTCGGGCGCTGACCCGTCCCGCCGGTGGCCGGCTCGCACGCCGCCACCGCCGATGTGACGATCGCCCTCCTGTCGGGGAACACTGACAGGGTGAGAACAGCGCGTCGGGTGTTGTGGCCCAAGACCATCGACTCCCTCGACGAGTACGTGGCCCGTAGGGGCGGCGCCGGCCTCGAGGCGGCCCGGAAGAAGACGGCGGAGCAGCTGATCAAGGAGCTCGAGGACTCGGGCCTGCGGGGCCGAGGCGGGGCCGGGTTCCCCACCGGGCGCAAGTGGCGCACCATGGTCGAGAACCGGTCGACGGCCGAGCCCACCACGGTGGTGGTGAACGGCGCCGAGGGCGAGCCGGGCACGTTCAAGGATCGTTCGATCATCCGGCGCTGCCCCTACCACGTCATCGAGGGAGCGCTCATCGCCGCGCTGGCCGTCGGGGCCGACCACATCGTGTTCGGGCTCAAGCGCTCGTTCCAGCGCGAGGTGGCCCGGGTGCGCTCCGCCATCGAGGAGGTCAAGGCGGCCGGATGGGCCGAGGGCGTGACCATCGAGGTGTTCGAAGGCCCCGACGAGTACCTGTACGGCGAGGAGACGGCGCTGCTCGAGGCCATCGACGGCCGGTTCCCCTTCCCCCGCCTGGCACCACCGTTCCGCCGGGGCGTGGAGCGCCATGCCCAGCGCGTCGGGGGCAGTGCGGCGGGCTCCGGCGTGTCCTCGCGCGTCGAGCTGGCCGGGCCCCAGGACGAGCTCGTCGCCCCGCCGGCGCTCGTCGACAACGTGGAGACCCTCGCCAACGTCCCGCGGATCATCGCCCGGGGTGCGGGCTGGTTCCGCACGCTCGGGACCGAGCAGTCGCCCGGCACCATCACCGTCACCGTCACCGGCGCGTCCCGGCGTCACGGCGTGGACGAGGTGATGATGGGCACCACGCTTCGCAAGGTGATCCAGATGGTGGGCGGCGGGGCACGCCGGGGTCACCGCATCAAGGGGGTGCTGCCCGGCGTGGCCAATGGGATCGTCCCGGCCGAGCTGCTGGACACACCCGTCACCTACGAGGACATGGCCGCCATAGGCAGCGGGGTCGGATCGGGCGGCTTCATCGTCCTCGACGACACGGTCGACATGCCCGCGCTGGCCGCCGGCGTGTCGCGCTTTCTCGGCGTGGAGAGCTGCGGGCAGTGCACGCCGTGCAAGCTCGGCGGCCTGGAGCTGTCGGAGCTGCTGCGCAAGGTGAGCCTTTCCGACGCGGCCGAGCACGATCTCGAGCTGGTCGGCACGCGGGCCGGCACCGTGTCGGACCGGGCCCGGTGCTATCTCGCCCACCAGCACCAGGTCGTCATGCAGAGCCTCCTCCAGCGATACGGGAAGGAGTTCGACGCCCACGTGGCCGGCACCATCGGGCCCATCGAGCCCTATCTCATCGCCGAGCTGGTCGACATCGAGGACGGCGTCGCCCATGTCGACGAGCACTTCCTCGAGAAGCAGCCGGACTGGTCGTTCGACGAATCGTCCACCGGGAAGAACCCGGCCGACCGGCTCGGCCAGAACCGTTTCGGTGAATGGACGTTCCGTCCCTGAACAGGCCCCGGTCGCCGCGGCGCTAGCGTCTGGAGGCGTGGCGGCCGAATCCATCACGATCACCGACAACCGAACGGGGGAGTCCTTCGAGATCCCGATCGTGCACGGCGGGGTGGCCTCGGACCGGTGGCGCAAGGCGCTGCCCGACGTGATGTTCCACGATCCCGGGTTCATGGCGACCAGCGCCTGCGAGAGCGCCATCACCTACCTCGACGGCGACGCCGGGGTCCTCCGCTACCGCGGCTACCCGATCGAGCAGCTGGCCGAGCGCTCGACCTACCTCGAGGTGGCGTACCTCCTGCTCCAAGGTGAGCTGCCCACGGCCGACCAGTTCGACGAGTGGGTGAAGGACATCACCTACCACACGTTCATCCACGAGAACGTGCGGAAGCGCTTCCTCGAAGGCTTCCATTACGACGCCCACCCCATGGGCATGCTGGTCTCGGCGGTCGCCGCCCTGTCCACCTTCTATGCCGACGCCAAGGCCATCCACGAGACGGCCAACCGCCAGAAGCAGATCGTCCGTCTCATCGCCAAGATGCCCACCTTGGCGGCCGCCGCCCATCGCTTCTCCGTCGGGATGCCCTTCGTCTACCCGGACAACTCGCTCGCCTTCACCGCCAACTTCCTCTCGATGATGTGGAAGGTCGCCGAACCGCGCTTCGCCGCCAACCCGGCCCTCGCCCACGCCCTCGACGTGCTGTTCATCCTCCATGCCGACCACGAGCAGAACTGCTCCACCACGGCCATGCGCACCGTGGGCTCCTCCCACGCCGATCCCTACTCGGCGTGCGCGGCGGCGTGTGCCGCGCTGTACGGCCCTCGCCACGGCGGCGCCAACGAGGCGGTCATCCGGATGCTCACCGAGATCGGCTCGCTGGAGAACGTGCCCGCGTTCCTCCAGAGCGTGAAATCCGGCAAGGGCCACCGGCTGCAGGGCTTCGGCCACCGCGTCTACAAGAGCTACGACCCGAGGGCGAGGATCGTCAAGCAGGTCGCCGACGAGGTCTTCGAGGTCACCGGAAAGAACCCGCTGCTCGACATCGCGCTGAAGCTGGAGGAGGCGGCGCTGTCGGACGAGTACTTCATCTCCCGTCGCCTGTACCCGAACGTCGACTTCTACTCGGGCCTGATCTACCAGGCGATGGGTTTCCCCATCGAGATGTTCCCGGTGTTGTTCGCCATCCCGCGTACCTCGGGCTGGCTGGCCCACTGGGTGGAGCTGCTGGACCAGGACGCGAAGATCGCCCGTCCGCGCCAGCTCTACGTGGGAGCGAGCGAGCGCGACTACGTGGCCATGGCCGACCGCTAGCGCTCCGTGGTCTCGGCGGCGGAGGCTTACGGGAGCCTCGCGCCAGCGGTGCTCGGGTACCTGCGGGCGCAGCGCGCCCCCGACCCCGAGGACATCCTGGGCGAGGTGTTCCTCCAGGTCGCCCGCGACCTCCCGCGCTTCCGGGGTGACGACGCGGCACTGCGGCGCTGGGTGTTCTCCATCGCCCACAACCGCCTGCTCGACGCCAGGCGGCGCGAGGCCCGCCGCCCGAGGCTCGTCGACCGGGCCGTCCCCGACGTCGCCACCCCGCCGCCGGCCGATCCGCTCGATCCCGCCCTGGTCGCCGCCCTCGCCGAGCTCACGCCCGAGCAGCGGGAGGTCGTCGTCCTGCGCTTCGTCGCCGACCTCCCCCTGGCCGACGTGGCCAAGATCACCTCGCGCCGGGTCGGCGCGGTCAAGGCCATGCAGCGCCGGGCCCTCGAGGCGCTCGAACGCGCGCTGGCGTCGCCGGAAGAGGAGAACGCGCCGCCGGTCGTATCCTGACCGGTCCCCGCGGCGCTTACTCCTGCATCATGGGAACTCACGATGAAGACGCCATCGTCGGCCGGCTCCGCTCGCTCGGGACCCAGGCCGTCGACCCCGAGGTGGCCGAGCGCCACGCCTCGTACCTGACGGCCGCCGCCCCGGTCGCCCCCCATCGGCGCATGCGGCCGCTCATGGCCGGAGCGATGCTGGCAGGCGCCGTGCTCGGCGGCACGGGGCTGGCCGCCGCCCTTCCGGGCTCCCTGCCCGAGCAGGCCGGATCGGTGGCCAAGAGCGCCCTGGCCGCCGTGAACCTGGTCGACGACGAGGAATCCTCGAAGTCCGAGCACGCCAAGAACGACGCGGCCAAGGCGGCCCACGCCACCGACACCGACGGCCCGGGCAAGGTCGAGCGGTTCCTGGAAGGCTGCACGACCGGAACGCCTCCTGCGGCGTTCGTCGGCAATCACGGCCAGTACGTCAAGGCGCACCCGGACGACCCGGCCACCGCCGACGTGAACGAGCGCCAGGTCGCCGCCGACTCCGATTGCGGCAAGCCGATGAGCGCCCTGGCTGGGGACGAGTCCGACGAGAAGGCCGACACCGACGAGACCGAGAGCGGGACCGACGAGGGCGCCGGCAAGCCCGCGGACGCAGGCCGGCCCGACAGTCCCGGGAAGTCCGAGGAGGAGCACCCGCCGGCCACCGCGGCCAAGGAACAGGGCTCCGAGCACCGCAGCACCGACACCGGCGACTCCGGCGATGCCGGCAAGGCCGACGAGCATCGACCCGAGGGTGTCGGTCCGTCCACCACGTCGTCGACGAGCACCACGTCCACGACCGCAGGCTGAGCTTCTCAGCGCACCGCATACCGCCCGGTGGCCTCCCTCCCACCGGGCGGTTGCGCGTCCGGGCGGCCACGCCGGGCGTGACCTCCGGGGCGGGCGGCGGATGCGAGGATGGCCCATGGCCGCCGTCGACGCGCTGATCGACCTGCTCGACCTCGAGGCCATCGAGGTGAACGTCTTCCGCGGGCGCAGCCCCGACGATCGGCGCCAGCGGGTGTTCGGCGGCCAGGTGGCGGGCCAGGCGTTGGTGGCGGCCGGGCGGACGGTGACCGAGGAGCGGGCCGTCCACTCCCTGCACGCGTACTTCCTGCGCCCGGGTGATCCGTCGGTACCGATCCTTTACGAGGTCGACCGCATCCGGGACGGCCGCTCGTTCACGACCCGCCGGGTCGTGGCCATCCAGCACGGGCAGGCCATCTTCAACCTGGCCGCGTCGTTCCACCTCGCCGAGGACGGCTTCGACCACCAGCTCCCGATGCCCGCGGCGCCGCCTCCGGACGCCCTTCCCACCTTCGCCGAGCGGATGGCGCCGTACCGGGACCAGCTGGGGGAGTGGTACACCCGCCCCCGTCCCATCGACATCCGCCATGTGGGCGAGCCGCCGCACGTCACCGGCGGCAGCGACCGGCGACCGCCGTGCCAGCAGGTCTGGTTCCGCGCCGACGGGCCGCTTCCGCACGACGCCCTGCTCCACGCGTGCGTCGTCACCTACGCGTCCGACATGACGCTGCTGGACTCCATCCTGCTGGCCCACGGAACGAGCTGGCTGGACCCCGACCTCATGGGTGCCAGCCTCGATCACGCCATGTGGTTCCACCGGCCCTTCCGGGCCGACGACTGGTTGCTCTACGACCAGGAGAGCCCCTCGGCCCACGGGTCGAGGGGTCTCGGTCAGGGGCGCATCTACCGCGGCGACGGAGCCCACGTCGTCTCGGTGGTGCAGGAGGGTCTGTTCCGCCTCCGAAGGCCCACGTGACCCAACCGGTGGCGCGGCGCTCCGTAGCATGCCCGACCATGGGACGACGCCTGGCCGTGGCCCTAGTGGCACTCGCCGTCCTGGGCGCGTGTTCCGGCGACGAAAAGCCCATGGTGGCCTCCGGTGACACCTCCACGACCTCCACGACCGTCGCATCCGAAGCCCCGACGACCACCGCCGTGGCGGCCCCGTCGACCTCGGGAACTGCTTCTGCGACCACGCGCCCGGCCACCACGCTGCCCGGCGGCGGCGCCGCCCTCGCCGCCGGCGACCCGGCGTCGGTGGCCGTCGCCCTTGCCGCCAGCGAGGCGGCGATCCGCGACCCCGGCACGCCGATGGCAGACCTCGAGCGCCACGGCCGGGCGCAGCAGGTCGCCTACCGCCAGCTGGCGGCCCATCCGGAGTGGCTCGACCAGGTGCTCGACGGGGTGCCGCAGTCGTTGCACGCGACCGTGCGGGCCAACGTGGCCGCCGGCACCGAGCTGCGGGCCCTCACCAAGCCCCAGCCGGCGCTGCCGCCGTGGCGCATCGTGGCTCCTGCGCCGGCCGACGAACTGCTCGGCTACTACAAGTCGGCGGCGGACGCCCTCGGCGTGCCCTGGAACTACCTGGCCGCCATCCACCTGGTCGAGACCCGCATGGGCCGGATCCGGGGCACGTCGACGTCGGGCGCCCAGGGGCCGATGCAGTTCCTTCCCGCCACGTGGGCCCAGTACGGCGAAGGCGGGGACATCAACTCCAACCGCGACTCGATCCTCGCCGCCGCCCGGTACCTGGCGAGGAACGGCGCCCCGGCCGACCTGCCGCATGCCCTGTATGCGTACAACCACAGCCAGCACTACGTGAACGCCGTCACCGCCTACGCCGAGCAGATGGGCACAGCCGAGCGGGCGTATTACGGCTACTACCAGTGGCAGGTGTACTACCGCATGGCCGACGGCGATCACCTGCTCCCCGTCGGTTACGGCTCCTGAACAGGCCCCGCGTCGAATGCAAAGAGGGGTCCGGCCCCCGGGCCGGACCCCTCTTGCGGGGAAGCTCGATGCGGGACGAGCCCGCACCGTCTTGGGGTTACAGCGGTGCGGGCTCCTTGCGGCACGTGCTGTTGGGCAGCCCGGGGCCGCTCGGCCCACTGGCGATCGGCACGAACCCGTAGAGGGTGATGTTGGTCGCCTGCGAGCCCGAGCACAGGAAGCCGGGTCCGGTGGCGTCCACGCCGACGGCGCGCAGCACGTCACCGTAGGACGGCGACGTTGTCTTGGCCACGTTGTAGACCCAGCGGACGCCGAGGAATGTGGCGTTGCCGATGGTCGTCGTGTTGGGCTGCACGCCATTGATGTTCCCCAGCTTGGTCCCGGCCCGGAGATCGGGGACGACCAGGTTCTTCTGCGCCGTGAATTGTGCGAAGGAGTAGGGAAGAAGGGCGGTCGCCCGGTCGCCGGCGGCGACGAGGGTCGAGTCGTTCTCCTGGATCTCCGTCGACGGGCAGGCCGGGTTGTTGCTGGTGTTGCCGCCCAGGACCTTGCTGTCGAAGAACGACCGGGTGCCAGAGCCGGCCTGCGCCGTGTAGCGGACGATCACGCCGGGATCGCCTCCGACGGCGCTCCAGTTGTTGACCACGCAGCCGTAGATGTCCTTGAGGTTCTGCTGGGTCAGGTTCTTCGGGGCGCAGCCGACGGGGCCGGTGTCGGTGCCCGGGCAGGCCGTGTTCCGGAAGGCGTCCCAGCTGACCGCATCCTTGGCGTACGCGTAGAACTCGATGTTGGCCGGGTCCGATCCGCTCCGCCCTCGCGAGGAGCGGGCCATGTCGACGCAGCCGGTCGTGTCGTTGATGAGCGCCGTGATGCCGGACGACGATCCGTTCGGCGGCAGGTTGCCCGGGTTCGTGTAGCTGAAGGCGGCGCAGTTGGCGTCCCCCGGCACGGCGTAGGACCCGCCGGCGGCGAGCACCGGCGGCACGTTCTTGGCCGTGTCGATGGGCGCCGGGTTGAAGGTGGTGTTGACGTTGAACTTCTTCAGGATCTTCCCCATGACGTCGAACGTCGTGTCGGAGCCGACGGCTGCAAGGACGTTCGAGGCCCCGTTCGGCGCCGGCACGGCGTGCGCAGGCGCTGTCGTCAGTCCGACCATCAGCCCCGCGGCCGCCAGGCCGAGTGCCGCGTGTTTCCCCAGTGAGCGCATTTTCTCCCCTTGTCGTGCTGCCAGGCGCGTTCGCCGGCAGGCTTTCTTCCTTCGATGAGGGGTCTAATCAGTGGAGGTGAACTCCAGAACCCCAGAAGGGCGTCCACGGGGTGAAATCAACCTGTCCGGTGGGCGACCGGCGCCCCGAGGGGCGGCGTCGTCACAGTGTGGCGGGCAGCGCGCCGGAGAAGCTGTCGAACACCACGTAGACGGCGGCGACGAGAATCGGCGTGGTGATGATCCAGCTGGGCCACAGCCTCCAGCGCCGGTAGAGCAGGGCGGCGCCGACGGCCGCCGCCAGGAGGGCCTCGGACGCGAGCAACAGCGGTGTGGCGATCCTCCCGTCACCGTGCACGCCGTCCTCGACCTCGAGAAGATCCTTCGGCCGCCCGGCCGGCGCCGGGTTGGGGGTGCCCTGGAGCGACGCGGTGACCACCAGCCGCCGTGACGGCCGCAGCGGCGGATCGGACGTGACCAGGGTGAGCCGGTTGTCGTCCGTCGGGCCGATGACGTCGGGCTGGCCCGCCGCCGGCCTCGTCGTCGCCGTCACAGTGTAGAGGCTGGTCCCCTGCCCGGTCGTGACCCGGATCCGGTCCCCGCCCCGCAGGTGCCCGATGCGGGCGAACGGCGCGCCGTACGTGGAGCGGCGGGCCGCCACCACCGCGTTGCCCGGCTGGCCGGGAAGAGGTCGGGTCCGCAGGTGACCAGGCGCCCGCTTCAGCACGTTCGGCGCCGTCCCCTCGAGCACGACCTGGCGGACGTGGAGTCTCGGTATCTCCAGGAGGGCGACCGGCGTGCCTTCCCGGATCGCGCCACCGACCGGTGTGCGGCCCGCTTCGAGGTCAGAGCGCAGTGTCGCGAACAAGATGGTCTGGTCGCGGGCCTGGGCGACGTCGGAGACGACCAGGAGGAAGACCAGGTAGCCGGCGACGACCAGTGCGAGCGTCGTGAGACCTCGGCCGAGGGCTCGGACGAGCCCGGCCTGCGCCCGCCCGCTGACACGCAGACTGGGCAATGGCACCGGCTGGACCTCGCCCAGCGCAGGGCCTCCAGGGGGTCGCCGCCGCGTCGGGTCGCCCGACATCGATACTTTCTCGAGTGAGTGCTGGCTCACGTCGTCCGAGGCCCCTGTCCCGGCCGACGACGACCGCGCCACAGCACCACAGGACCGCTGACCCCGGCGAGCAGGCCGATCCCGACGAGAGCCGGCAGCACCATGCGGGCGGCGCTCCGGCCGACCACGGCGAGCGCGCGTCGTACGCTCTCGGCCGGCGATCGGGACGGGGCCGGCGCGGCCGGGCCGGCGCCGGGCGCAGTGGACGAGGCAGGGACGGCCCCCCGCAGCGACGTGCCCGGCCGTCCGCCCGGTGGGCCGTTGGCGCCGGCCGGACCGGAGGAGGCGGGGGCGGCGCCCTCCACCGCCGCGGCGAGGACCGCAGGGGCCGCGGGTGGTGCCGCCGACCCGGCGCCCCCCGAGCCGCCGGTGGCGGTGGCGTCGGCGTCGGTGTCCGCGGGCGCGGCGCCATCGTCGACGGAAGCCGGGCCGACCGGAGCCACCGCACCGGCGGACATTGCGGCCAAGGCATCGGCCGTCTGGGCCTGGAACGCCTCCGGCAGCGCGCTGTAGCCGTAGGGCAGCACGCCGCTCGCCTGTCCCGGCCCGGTCGCGTATTCGACGAACCGGCGGATCCTCGCCGCCTTGTCGGTGCTGGTTGCCGACGTGGGAAGCACGGCATAGTCGATGCGTGGGATCGGATAGGCAGCGGCGTCGGGAGCGGCGAAGTTCGGCGCCCTCGTCACGCCGTCGGGGTTCGTGGTCATCGCCGCGTATGCCGCGGCGAGGCCGGCGGGCTCGGGAGCGACGAAAGTCCCGGCGGCGTTGCGCAGCCTGGCTACCGGGAGTCCGAAGGCGCGGGCGGTGGCCAGGTCGGTGACCCCGACCAGACCTTCTTGCAGAGGCGATACGGCGGCCGTCGTGGCCTGGTCGCCGGGCCCGGGTGGAGGATTCCGCCTCGCCTCCCCGTAGAGCAGGTTCTCCACGACCAGCCTCGTGCCTCGGCGCGGCACGTACTCCACGCTGTCCTTCCGCAGCTCGAAGGTGTCCGTCGGGTACGCGATCCCCTGCCATGCAGGGTCCACCGGCATCCCGGGCTCCTCGCCGGCCAGGAAGCGGCGGGCGTCGGTATCGGCGGCCAGCCAGCTGGTGAGGAGATACGTGTCGGCGTTCGACTCCGAGCGCAGGAGCGGCGGCGCCAGCCGGTTCAGGGGCCAGGTGTGGCCCGGATTGACGGCGAGGAACTCGGGGTCGGTGAACAGGTTCCCGGTCCGCAGGTTGGCCGAATCGGCGATGATCCGAGCGACCAGGCGCGGCGTGAGGTTGAGCTCGGGGATCGGCTGGCCCTGGTTGTCCTTGATGTTGAAGGCGACCACCACCGCGTTGGCGTCCACGGGGGCGTACGCGAACACGCGGTGCCCGGGCGCCGCGGCAAGTTCCTCGGCCGTGAACGGGGTGCCGGTCACGGCGACGTCCACGAGATCATCGAGGAAGTCCCGCCGCCCGGCCGGGGACGACAGCTCGAGGTAGTTGCCCGACAAGGGAGTCTCGCCCGTGCACTGGCGGCCGATCCAGGCGTAGACGGCGCGCGCCGAGGCGCTCGCCCCTTCGAGGCTCACGTCGGGAATCCCCGCCGCGGGGCAGTCGGCCGCCGTGGGCGCGAAGCTGATCGGGGCCACGGCGGCCTTGTTGGCCAACCGCTCGGCGCTGAAGAGCCCGTTCTCGATGACGAGGATCGAGCACGGGGTGGCGACGCCGCAGCCCAGCTGTGGCAGGGTCGCCGTTCCCCGCACCTCGATGGTCGCCGTTCCCCCTCCGGTGCCGTTGGTGGCCGCGATCCGGAGGTTGCCGCGGTCCGGGTGCGGCGGCGGCAGGGCGGTGTAGCAGTCGCCGACGATGTCGGTCACGGCGGCCTTGCATTGCAGGATCACCACGTCGTGCGGCGCGCCGGGCAACGAGGGCAGGAAGTGCTTCCAGTGCACGGTGACGGCTTGGCTCCCGAGGTTCGTCGCCGGCGTCACCGTCACCGTGCGCGGGTTCTCGACGGTATCCGCACCGGCGCGTATCGGCAGCATGGACACGACGGCCGCCGCGAGCAGCATGATCGTCCGCGGGGCCGACCGGCGGATCCCCCGGCGCGCCCCGCTGGACTGTTCGACCATCACGCAGAACCCCCCCGGCCACCGCTTTGGGGTGACCACCTTCTCGAGACCCGGCGGGGACGTTGTCGTGCCGCCTGTGCCGTCGTAGCACAGGGATCTGCGCCCCGAGCACCCAGTTCCCCGAGAGTTCGGCCTGCGTTGGCCGGCCCTTCATCCTCGTCTGAGATGCTGTCCCCGACGGGCGGAGGCTCCGCTCGCGCGCGGCAAGGGGAGGGGGTACGCATGACGCAGTTGGCCGCCGTGCCGAGCGTCCCCGACACCGAGGACGAGCAGCGGACGCCGGTCGACGTGCGCCGGTCGGGCGCCGACCGCGCCTACCGGCTGGTCCTCCGCTGCTCGGGCGCGCTCACCCTGCTGCTGATGGCGTTCATCGGCGGATTCCTGCTCATCCGGGCACGGCCGGCGTTGCACCAGGCCGGTTGGTCGTTCCTCACCGAGCGGCAGTGGGTCCCGAGTGGCGGGCGCTTCGGGATCCTCGCCCTGCTGGTCGGGACGGTGATGATCGCACTGGTCGCACTGGTGATCGCCGTCCCCCTGTCCCTTGGCGCCGCACTGTTCATCACCGACTACGCCCCGCCGTGGCTCCGGCGCCTCCTGACCTCGCTGGTCGACCTTCTGGCCGCCGTTCCGAGCCTGGTGTACGGCTTGTGGGGCCGCTTCTTCCTCCAGCCCCGGCTCATCGGGGTGAGCCGCTGGCTGGGCACGCACCTCGCCTTCGTGCCGGTGTTCAAGACGTCGCGACCCGACTACGCCGCATCCACCTTCATCGCCGGCGTCGTGGTGTCGCTCATGATCCTCCCGATCTGCACGGCCGTCATGCGAGAGGTGTTCTCGGGCGCGCCTCCCGGCGAGAAGGAGGGGGCCCTCGCCCTTGGCGCGACGCGCTGGGGGATGATCCGCATGGTCGTGCTGCCGTTCGGCAAGGGCGGCATCATCGGCGGCTCGATGCTCGGGCTCGGCCGAGCGCTGGGGGAGACGATCGCCGTCACGTTGATCATCTCGCCCATCTTCACGCCCACGGTCCACATCCTCGAGGGTGGGGGGAACTCCATCGCCGCCCACATCGCCCTCCGGTTCGGGGAGGCGGACGACTTCGGTCTGAGCGCGCTGATGGCCGCCGGCCTCGCGCTCTTCACCGTCACCCTGGTCGTCAACGCGCTGGCGTCGATCGTCGTCAGCCGCTCGCGCTCGGGCGCAGCCACGGAGCTATGACCCTCCGTACCCTCGACGTCCGGGCATCCACGGCGACGACGTTGTCCGCGTCGTCGAAGGAGGAGATCGCCGTCCGGCCCCGCACGCTCAAACGCTCCGACGTCGGGGAGCTGGCGGGTACGGCGTTGTCGGCACTGTGCCTCACCTGGCTGATCTACACCCGCCTCACCCCCCTCCAGGGTGGACTCGGCTTCGTTCTCGTCTGGTACCTGGCCTTCCTCGCCAGCTACTGGCTCGTGGTGCGCGACCAGCGCGGCCGGATGGCGGCGAGCGATCGGCTGGCCGCGGTGGTGATCACCACCGTGGGCGTCGGTCTCCTCGTGCCCCTGCTGCTGGTGGTGGGCTACACGGTCTTCCGTGGGTACTCCGCCCTGCGACCGGTCTTCTTCACCCGCACGCAGGCCACCGTGGGCCCGCTGAGCGGCCCGACCGAGGGCGGCGGCGCGCACGCCATCGTCGGCACGCTCGAGCAGGTCGGCCTGGCCATGCTCGTCTCCGTGCCGCTCGGCCTGGCCACCGCTCTGTACCTGAACGAGGTGGGGGGCCGCCTGGCCCGACCGGTCCGCCTCATCGTCGACGCAATGAGCGCCATCCCGTCCATCGTCGCCGGCCTCTTCGTCTACGCCCTGGTCGTGCTCTCGCTCGGCCTCGGCCAGTCGGGTTTCGCCGCCTCGCTGGCCCTCGTCGTGCTGATGCTGCCCACCGTCACCCGGACGACCGAGGTGGTCCTTCGCCTCGTCCCCGGCAGCTTGCGCGAGGCGTCACTCGCACTCGGTGCCAGCGAATGGCGCACGGCCATGCGGGTCGTCCTGCCCACGGCCCGGACCGGCCTCGTCACCGCCGTCATCCTCGGGATCGCCCGGGCCGTGGGCGAGACGGCTCCCCTCCTGCTCACCGCCGGCGGCTCGGCCAGGATGCATCTGAACCCCTTCTCCGGCAGCCAGGACGCGCTCCCGCTCTTCGTGTACCGGCTGGTCCAGTTCCCCCAGCCGGCCCAGATCGACCGGGCCTGGACGGGCGCACTCGTGCTGCTCGCCGTGGTGCTGGTCCTCTTCGTGGCGGCCAGGGTCATCGGCAGCCGAGGCCCCGGTGGCGGCGGCCGGCTCCGCCGCCGCCCCAGGTGAAAGGAGCGCGATCGTGAGCGCGACCAAGCAGGCCCTGCCCTACGGGCAGGGATCGCCGGCCGGAGCCGAGCGCGATGGGCGACAAGGTGCCTCGGCGCCGGCGGAGCTCACGGTGCGGGGCGTGAGCGCGTGGTTCGGTACCCACAAGGTGCTGGACCGCGTGTCGCTCGACATCCCTGCGCGCCGGGTGACGGCCCTCATCGGCCCGTCGGGGTGCGGGAAGTCGACGTTCCTGCGGGTGCTGAACCGGATGCACGAGCTCGTGCCCGGCTCGTCTCTGGCCGGCTCGGTGGAGCTCGACGGGGTCGACATCTACCGGGGGGAACGCTCGGCGACCGAGACACGCCGCCGCATCGGCATGGTGTTCCAGAAGCCGAACCCGTTCCCCGCCACGACGGTCGCCGACAACGTGGTGGCCGGGCTGAAGCTGTCGGGGGTCAAGGTGCGCGACAGCGACGAGATCGTGGAGAACAGCCTCAGGCAAGCGGGTCTGTGGAACGAGGTGAAGAACCGCCTGCGCGACTCCGGCGGGGCACTCTCGGGCGGGCAGCAGCAGCGGTTGTGCATCGCCCGCGCCCTGGCCGTGCGGCCGCAGGTGCTGCTCATGGACGAACCCTGCTCGGCTCTCGACCCCACTTCGACCCGCCGGATCGAGGAGACCATCGCCGAGCTCTCCGAGCGGGTGACCATCGTGATCGTCACGCACAACATGCAACAGGCGCAGCGGGTCTCCACGGACTGCGCCTTCTTCCTGTCGGCCGAGGGCGAGCCCGGAAGCATCGTGGAGTCCGGGCCGACCGACAAGCTGTTCAGCGACCCCGAGGATGCTCGCACTCTCGACTACGTCCAGGGTCGCTTCGGATGAGCGCGGAGCGTGCACGCCGCGGAATGCGGCGGTCGACGCCGCGGCTTCGCCGCGGCCGCTCGTGGTCGCGCCTCCTGCCGGGCGCCGCCCTGGTGGCGAGCTCCATGATCGTGCAAGCCCGGCCTGCGTCGGCGGCGGTCGAGGTGAAGGGGGCCGGTTCCACGTGGAGCTCGATCGCCGTCGGGCAGTGGCAGGCCGACGTGGCTCTCCAGGGGCTCAACATCAACTACCAGGCGTCAGGCTCGACCACGGGCCGCAAGTTCTATTACACGGGAACGTCGGACTTCGCGGTGTCCGAGATCCCCTTCCAGAGCGCCTATGTCGGCACGGGTCAGAACGTCACCACCGACGAGGTGGCCTTGGCGGCGGCGCGCCCGTACGTGTACCTGCCCATCGTCGCCGGCGGCACCTCGTTCCTCTACAACCTCTCGGTGAACGGCCAGCGGGTGACCGATCTCAAGCTGTCACCGACCACCATCGCCAAGATCTTCACCGGCGTGATCAAGGACTGGAGCGCTCCGGAGATCACCGCCGACGACGGGCGGACCTTCCCGGCCGAGCCGATCGTGCCGGTCGTCCGCTCCGACGGGTCGGGTACCTCGGCGCAGTTCACGGCGTGGATGGCCAAGGTGACACCCGGGCTCTGGAGCGACTTCTGCGTCAAGGTGGGACTGGGGGCGTCCTGCCCGCCGACGTCGCAGTACCCGCTGTTCGACGGGGCCAAGGCCCAGCAGCTCTCGGACGGCGTGGCCAACTACGTGAAGGCGGCGTACGGCAAGGGCTCGATCACGTATGTCGAGTACGGGTACGCCATCGCCGGGACGCCGTTCCCGGTGGCCTCGGTGCTCAACGCAGCCGGCTACTTCACCCAGCCCACGGCCGAGAACGTGGCGATCGCCCTGCTGAAGGCCCGGATCAAACCCGACCGGACGCAGGTCCTCGACGACGTGTACACCAACCCCGACCCCCGGGCCTACCCGGTGTCGAGCTACAGCTACATGATCGCCCCGACGACCACGGCCGCGCCCTTCACAACGGAGAAGGGGACGGCGCTCGGGAAGTTCATCCTGTACTTCCTGTGCACGGGCCAGCAGACGGCGAAGAGGCTCGGCTACTCGCCGCTGCCGAGGAACCTGGTGGAGTTCGGTTTCGACGCCGTCACCCAGATTCCCGGTGCCCCGGCTCCTCCCGCCATCGGCGACTGCGCCAATCCCACGATCACCGGGTCGTTCGCGCCCGAGAACGTGCCGCCGCCGCCTGCGACGGACAAGAAGGCCGGCGGGGCCACGGGCGACACCGGCGCGTCGGGTCCGGCCGCGTCCGCGTCGGCCGCGTCGGGCGGCGGACCGAGTGCGGGCGGGACGAACGCGGCAGCGGCCGGGGCCACCGGCACCACGCGTCCCGGAACGGGCGCGCGCACGGCCAAGGCTGCGGGGAGCGGATCTGCCGCAACCGCCGGGCCGGGTGCCGGAGGTCCGGCAACCCGCGATGCCGCCGTCGGCCTGGAGGGTGAGCTGGCGGCGCCGGTCGGCGAGAGGCGGGACGACAGTGCCGTCGAGGTGAACGGCGCCCCGATCAGCGTCGACGGCACCGGGCCCGGCGGGACGCTCCCGTTCGTGATGGCGGCCCTGACCGTGCTGCTGGCCGTCTTCCTGCCCGCCCTGGTGGGCATGCGGCGACCCCGGAGCGATTGACGATCCGACCGGCGAAACGGCTCTACACAGGCCGGAGGACGCGGACCTGGCCGTGTTCGGCGTCGGACCGCCGCCGGCTCAGGCCGGGATCTCAGGGGGCGCCGGCGTTGGTCCCGTCGGTCGTGTTGGACACGAAGCTGATGCGCCGGGCGATCTCTACGGCGTGGTCGCCGAGACGTTCGTAGAAGCGGCCGAGCAGGGCAAGGTCGATGGCGGGCGCCGTGCCCACCGTGCCGATCAGCAGCATCGCGAAGAGCTCGTGCTGCAACGCGTCGAGATCGTCGTCGGAGGACTCCACCTGGTGGCCGGCCGCGTCGTCCTCGGCGTCGAAGGCGGACAGGGCGGCGCTGAACTGGCTCGCCGCCACCGTGGCCATCTCCACCACGAGGGTGCGCAGGGCGGGGCTGAAGGCGTCGGGCTCCCGCTCGAAGCAGGCCGAGCGGGCGATGTGGGCCACCAGGTCCCCGGACCTCGAGACGGCCTCGGTGACGCGCACGAGGGCCACCAGGTGGCGCAGATCGATCGCCATGGGCTGCTGGGTGGCGATCAACTCGTACACCGCCAGCTCCACGTCCCGCGCCCGCGCCGACCACCCGGCCGTGCGGGCGTCGATGCGGGAGCCGGCGTCGCAGTCCCGCCGCAACCAGACCTCCGTCGCTTCGGCGATGGAACGGCCCACCTCGTGCCCGATGGCCACGACTGCCGATCGGAGGGAGTCGATGCGCTGGTGGAAATGGCGCCGCCCGTGTCCGTCGCCGGCGGGGATCGGCTTGGTCACAGCTCGCCCGTCACCAGGTAGCGGACCCGTTCCCCGACCAGCACGGCGTGATCGGCCACCCGCTCGAAGTACCGGCCGACGAGCACCAGCTCGATGGTGGTGGCCAGCGCCAGTGGCTCGGCGAACAGCTCTCCGAGGAGCCGGCGGTGCAGGTCGTCGAGCCGGTCGTCCCACACGTCGAGGGCCTCGGCCTGGGCGACGTCGCGGGACACGTAGGCTTCGATCGCACCCTGGAACAGCTGGTGGGCCTCCCGGGCCATGCGCCCGATGAGCGCACCGACCCGCACCGGCAGGGGGCTGCGGGGACGGGCGGCGAAGGCGGCGACGTGCTTGACCAGCTTCGCCGATCGCTCCAGCTCGTGGGTGAGGCGGATGACGGTGACCAGCAGGCGCAGGTCGCCTGCCGCCGGTTGCTGGCGGGCGAGCACTTCGAATGCTCGGGACTCGCACCGCCGGGTGCCGGCGTCGAGCGTCTGGTGACGGTCGACGACGTCCGCTGCCACGTCGTGCTCTCCGGTCGAGAGCGCCTCGGCCGTGGCGCCGAGAGCCTCGCAGACCTCTGCGGCCAGCAGGACGACCTGGCTGTCCAGCTCCGCCAGCTCACGGTCGAACGCTGTCCTGGTGGGCTCACCCATGACGTCAGGTAAAGGTAGGGCTTCGATGGTGGCGCGACGGGCCGAAGAGGCGTCCTCGAGGTGAACGAGGGGTGAACTCTGCGGCTGGCGGGCGCCAGAGCTTGCCGTCGCCGACCGACGCTCCATAAGGTCGTCTCGTGCAGCTCCTGTACGGCTGTCTCGCCGTGCTGGCCGGCGCGGCATCGGCGTGCCTCTGGGTTCGGCATTCCCGCCAGGCGCGGGCCCTCCGGGACCAGCTGCTCGCCATCGCCACGCGCCTGGAGCCGGCGGACGAGGAGCCTGCCGACCGCGATGCGGTCGGGTACCTCTCGCGGGCGGTGACGGTCGCCATCGATCGGTCGCTCGATGCCATGCACCTCGCCCGCACGCTGGGCGGGGCGCTCGAGGCGCTTCCCCTGGGCGTCGTCGTCACCGGCGGCGACGGCCGGGTGCTCTTCCGTAACGAGTCGGCCGACGAGCTTCTCGGTACGCGTGCCTCCGACGCCCTGGCGTGGAGTGCGCTGTCGGACCTGCTGGCCGATGCCGGACGGGGTGATGCGGGCACCCGTCCCCTCGATCTCTATGGACCACCGCGCCGCACGCTCTCGCTGACCGCCGTCCCACTGGACAACGGCGCGGCGGCCGTCACCGTCGAGGACGTCTCCGATCGGAAGCGCCTGGACGCCGTTCGGCGCGACTTCGTCGCCAACGTGAGCCACGAGCTGAAGACGCCGGTGGCTGCGCTCGGCCTGCTGGCCGAGACCCTCGTGGCCGAAGAGGACCACGTGGTCGTCCAGCGTCTGGCCGAACGGATGCAGGACGAGGCGTTCCGGGTGGCCCGGATCATCGACGACCTGCTCGACCTGAGCCGCCTCGAGGCCGATGAGACCACCCGTCCGGAGACGGTGCGCGTGCACGAGGTGGTCGCACAGGCGGTGGAGCAGGTCCTGCCGTCGGCCGGGTTGCGATCAGTGCGGTTGTCCGTGGTGCCGGTTCCACGGTCGTGGACGGTACGCGGCCACCGGCGCCAGCTCGTCTCGGCGATGACGAACCTGCTGGAGAACGCCGTGAAGTACTCGGACGAGGGGTCGTCCGTCGAGGTGACCCCCACCACCGACGGACGGAACGTCGAGCTCGCCGTCAGGGACCGCGGGATAGGCATCCCGTCCCGCGACCTCGACCGCATCTTCGAACGCTTCTACCGGGTCGACCGCGGCCGGGGCCGGGATACCGGCGGTACCGGGCTCGGGCTGTCCATCGTGCGGCACATCGCGTCGAACCACGGCGGCGACGTCGCGGTGGAGTCGGTCGAGGGCGAAGGGTCGACGTTCACGCTCCGCCTGCCCGCAGAACCCGGTCCCGTCGGCGTCGTGGCCGACGCCGGCTGACGTCAGGAGGCGCATGTCGGACATCCACCCAACGGTTCTGATCGTGGAGGACGAGGAGTCCTTCGTCGAGGCGCTCATGCTCGGGCTGAAGCGCGAGGGCTTCCTGGTCCACGTCGCCCGTGACGGCATTACTGCGCTCGCGTTGTTCGACGCCGTGAAACCTGATCTGGTGCTGCTCGACGTCATGCTGCCGAGCCTCTCGGGTGTCGACGTCTGTCGAGAGATCCGCAGCCGGTCCCGGACGCCGATCATCATGGTCACGGCCAAGAGCTCCGAGATCGACACGGTGGTCGGCCTCGAGGTGGGAGCCGACGATTACGTCACGAAGCCCTACCGGCTGCGCGAGCTGGTCGCCCGCATGCGGGCCGTCCTTCGCCGCGCACCCCGCCAGGACGCGAACCCCGGCTCGGGCGCCGTGGTCGAGGTCGGCGACGTGCGCCTGGATCCGGAACGCCACGAGGTGACCGTGCGCGGGGATCACGTCGCCTTGCCCCTGAAGGAGTTCGACCTGCTCGAGATCCTTCTCGACAATGCCGGCCGGGTCCTCACCCGCGACCTGCTCATCGACCGGGTATGGGGCTCGAACTACGTGGGGGACACCAAGACGCTCGACGTCCACATCAAGCGCCTCCGCTCGAAGCTCGAGCACGACCCCTCGAATCCTCAGCGGATCATCACGATCCGCGGCCTCGGCTACCGGTACGAGAAGGCCTCCAGCAGCTGAGGATGCCGCCGCGCCCCGAGCCGTCTGAGAGACTGGTGGCGATGATCGACACACGACGCCGTTACCACGAGCAGCTGGACGAGATGAAACGCAACACGGTCCGGCTCGGGTCGATGGCCAACGAGGCGATCGGGGCGGGCACCCAGGCCTTGCTGGCAGCCGACCTGGCGGCAGCCGAGCGCCTGGTGGCGGCGGACCGGGAGATGGACGAGCTCACCCACAGCATCGAGGAGAACGCCTACGTCCTGCTCGCCCGCCAGAACCCCATGGCCAGCGACCTGCGCACGATTGTCGCCATCCTGCGGGTGATCCACGAGGTCGAGCGCTGCGGCGATCTCATGGTGAACGTGGCCAAGGCCACCCGTCGGCTGTACCCGCACGGCCTCGACCCCAAGGTCCGGGGCCTCATCGACCGCATGGGTGCGCAGGCGGCCGAGCAGCTGCGGCTCGCCATCACCGCCTTCGAGGACGGGGACCTGGCCCAGGCGGCGGCCATCGACGACATGGACGATGTCATGGACGACCTCCAGAAGTCGCTGTTCCGAGCCGTGTTCACGGGCGGGGCCATCGACGAGGCCGCTCTCCAGCGGGCCGTCCAGGTGGCGCTGGTGGGTCGCTATTACGAGCGCATCGCCGACCACGCAGTGAACGTGAGCGGCCGTGTCCGCTTCATCGTCACGGGTCAGTGGCGGGAGCACGAGGAGGCCGACATCGACGCCGCTACGGCCGAGGCGGGTGCGGCGGGCGGCTCGGCCTGACCTTCCGGAGAAGGAGCGGTGCGGCCGCGCCCGCGTGCCGCCGTCGCTTCAGCCGAAGCGACCGGTGATGTAGTCCTCGGTGCGACGGTCGCTCGGCGCAGTGAAGATCTTCTCGGTCCGGTCGAACTCAACGAGCACGCCGGTGCGCTCCCGGCCTTCGTCGCTGACCTCGGCCGTGAAGAAGGCGGTCCGGTCCGAGACGCGGGCCGCCTGCTGCATGTTGTGGGTCACGATCACGATCGTGTAATCACGCTTGAGCTCGATCATGAGCTCCTCGATGCGGTTCGTGGCCAGCGGGTCGAGGGCTGAGCACGGCTCGTCCATCAGGATCACGTCCGGTCGCACGGCGATGCACCGGGCGATGCACAGACGCTGCTGCTGCCCACCGGAGAGGGACAATGCGCTCTTCTTCACCTTGTCCTTGACCTCGTCCCACAGCGCCGCCTTGCGCAGCGACTCCTCCACCAGGTCGTCCATGTCGGCCGTGCTGTGGCCGTTGACCCGCGGGCCGAAGGCGACGTTGTCGTAGATGGACTTCGGGAAGGGATTGGGCTTCTGGAACACCATGCCGATCCGCCGCCGGACCTCGATGGCGTCGACGTCGGGACCATAGAGGTCCTGGTCGTGGTAAGTGATCCGGCCGGTGACCTGAGTGCCGGGAATCAGCTCGTTCATCCGGTTCATGCAGCGGATGAACGTGCTCTTCCCGCACCCCGAGGGGCCGATGACGGCGGTGATCTGGTTGCCGTGGACGTTCATGCTGACGTCCCGGAGGGCGAGGAAGCTGCCGTAGTGGAAGTTCAGCCGCTCGACCCGGAAGACGGGCTCCGTCTCCGTGGCGGGATCGACGCGGGAGGAGACGGGCACCTCCGGCCGCCGGGTCGGACCCGCCTCACGTTCCCGCTCGACGGTCGGGTCGCTCACCGTCGTGGGAAGGTCGGTCACGTTGTCCTCCACTGGCTCGTTCAACTGACAAAACGCTAACGGGTCGGCTCAGCGCACCGTGAACCGGGCCGACACGACGCGGGCCACGATGGTGAGCACGAGCACCAGCACGATGAGGGTGAGAGCCGCCCCCCACGCCCGTTCCTGCGGGCCGGCGAAGGGTAGCTGGGCATTGCGGAAGATCTGCGTGGAGAGCGCCGTGTTGGCGCCGTCCTGGAGGCGGGCGTTGAACGACCGGGCGGCGCCGATGGTGAACAGGAGCGGCGCCGTCTCGCCGGCGGCCCGGGCCACGGCCAGGAGGCAGCCGCTGACCACGCCCGGCAGGGCGGCCGGGAGCACGACGGTGAGAATGGTGCGGGAGCGGCGGGCGCCCAGCGCGTAGGACGCCTCGCGCAGGTCGTTGGGCACGAGGCGGAGCATGCTCTCGCTCGATCTGATCACGACCGGGAGCATCAGGGCGCCGAGGGCGAGTGCACCGGCGAAGCCGGACTGGCCGAAGCGGAGGACCCAGACGGTGTAGACGAAGAGGCCCATGACGATCGACGGCACCCCGGCCATGACGTCGCTCAGGAAGCGGATCACGGCCGTGAGGCGCCCGCCCCTGCCGTACTCGGCCAGGTGGATGGCGGCGAGGACGCCGAGCGGGATGGCCATGAGGGCGGCCGCACCGGTGATCAGGATCGTGCCCGCCACGGCCGGACCCATGCCGGGCCCCGGCCGGCGGGACGAGATGGGGATGTCCTCGGTGAGGAAGCGCAGATCGACCACCTGCGCCCCCTTCTGGATCACGTACCCGATCACGAAGAGCAGAGGGACCACGGCAACGACCACCGAACACCAGATCAGCGCGGTCGCCACCGCGTTGCGCGCCCGGCGGGAGCGACGGACGGTACGGACGCCCAGGTCCGTGCCGAGCGGCGGGGCCGGTGGTGTGACGGTGAGCGTCACCGCGTGACCTCGGCTGCGGACAGCCGCCGGACGACGGTTTGGGCTGCGATGTTCACCGCCACGGTGACGATGAACAGCACCACGCCGAGCCCGATGAGTGCGGACCGGTGCACCCCGCCCGCCTCCCCGAACTGGTTGGCGATGACTGCGGCCATGGCGTCGCCGGAGCGGAGGAGGTGGGCCGTGATCTGTGGGCTCGAACCGATGACGAGGGCGGCGGCGATTGTCTCGCCCATGGCCCGGCCGAGGCCTAGCATCACCGCCCCGATCATCCCGGCGCGGCTGTGCGGGAACACGGCCTGGCGAACCATCTCCCACCTCGTCGCGCCGAGGGCCAGAGCCGCCTCCTTCTGGACGGTCGGCACCGTGTTGAACACTTCGCGCACGAGCGACGTGATGATGGGCGTGATCATCAACGCCAGCACCAGGCCGGCGGTGAGGTAACTCTTGCCATTGACCGGGCCGCCGAGCAGCGTGCCCACGAGGGGTACCCGATCGCTGACGCGGCTGACCTTGTCGTACACGCCCACCATCGCCGGAGCGAGCACCAGGAGGCCCCAGAGGCCGAACACGACGGAAGGCACCGCGGCCAGGAGGTCGACGGCGTAGCTCACGGGCCGCCGGAGCCCCTTCGGTGCCACCTCGGTGAGGAACAAGGCGATGCCGATGCTCACCGGGACGGCGATCACGAGAGCGATGACCGAGATGACGAGCGTGCCGTAGATGAACGGGAGGGCGCCGAAGGAGCCGACGTTGGGCGCCCACCGGTCGGAGGTGAGAAATCCGATGCCTTCGGACCGGAAGGCCGGCATCGCCTCCCGTGTCGTCGACACGAGGATCAGGGCCAGGACCACGAGGACCACCAGCCCGGATGCGAAGGTCACCGTGCGGAAGGCACGGTCGGTGAACGCCGGTCTGGCGGAGCGGAACGGGGATGTCGTGGTCACGGGAGTCGAGTCGGCGGCGGCGCCGGGCCGTCGGGAGGCGGCGTCCCGGCGATCCGCTCAGCGTTTCAGGGCTGGGCGATGTTGTCGAGTTGGGCGAGCGCCTTCTCCCGGAGGGTCTTGGGCAGTGGCGCGTAGTCGATGTCCGGGGCCAGATCCTGGCCGTCGTTGAGCAGGAAGGTCACGAAGGACTTGAATGCCGCGGCCTTCGCCTTGTCGACCTGGTTCTTGTACACCAGGATCCACGTCGGCGCCGTGATGGGGTAGGCCTCGTCTCCGTCGGCGTTCAGCGGGTTGTAGCTGAGGTCGGCGTTGGGCGTCACGCTCTCCACCGCCGCCGTGGCCCCGGCGACGTCGGCCTTCACGAACTTGCCCGCCTTGTTCTTCAGGTCGGCGATCTGGAGCTGGCTCGCCTTGGCGTCCGACAGGTCCACGTAGCCGATGGCGCCTGAAGTGCTCTTCACGGTCTGCGCGACACCCGAGTTGCCGTTGCCGCCCTGGGTGTCGGCCGGCCATTCGACCGTCGATCCCGAGTTCAGCTTCCAGGCGTCCGGTGCGGCGGCCGTGAGGTACTTCGTGAAGTTCTCCGTGGTGCCCGAGCTGTCCGAGCGGTGGACCACGGTGATCGCCGTCGACGGCAGCTTGGCATCGGCGTTGAGCGCCTTGATGGCGGGGTCGTCCCACGTCTTGATCTCCCGCTGGAAGATCCTCGCCACCACCGGGGCGTCGAGCTTGAGGCCGCTCACATCGGCCAGGTTGTACGACATGGTGATGGGGGCGGCAATGGTCGGGATGTAGAGGAACTCGCCACCCTTGAACTTGGGAACGTCCTCGGGCTTGACCAGACCGTCGGAGCCGGCGAAGTCCACGACCATGTCCTGCAGCTCCTGTCGGCCCTTGCCGGACCCGCCCCCGCCGTAGTTGATCGTCACACCCGGCTGCTCCTCGGCGTACGCGGCGATGACCTCCTCGTAGAAGGCCTGCGGAAACGTGGCCCCGGAGGCGTTGAGGGTTCCCGAGAGCTGGGCCTCGGTGGTCTCGGTCGCAGAGGAGTCCGTGGTGTCGCCCGCCTCGTCGTCGCTGTCGCTGCTACACGCGGCGCCGAGCAGTGCCATGACCACGAGCGATGCCACGAGCAGGCGTGCCCGCCGAGGACCGGAACTCATCATGGGTGGAACCCCTTCGTGTCGATGTCCGTCGTCGCGCACCCTAGAAGCGGCGCCTGACGAAGGAGCCACCGGAAGGTTGACGGCAGGTGAACGCGGACTGAACATCGTGCAACGTGCAGGCGTCGTCAGGGCGTGGGAGCCGGGTGTCGGGTCAGGCACCTGGACGCCTCTACAGTGCACGGCAGTGCGCATCGCTGCTCTCGACCTCGGCAGCAACTCGTTCCACCTCCTCGTGGCCGACGCCCATCCGGACGGTTCGTTCGACCGCTTGTTCCGGGAGAAGGAGATGCTGCGCCTCGGCGACGTCGTGGCCCGCCACGGCCGCCTCACCGACGAGGCCTGTGACCACGCTCTCGACGCGGTGAGGCGGTTCCGGTCCCTCGCCGAAGGAGCGGGCGCCGACGTGTTCGTGGCGTGCGCCACCAGTGCCATCCGCGAGGCGGATAACGGCGGTGACCTGGTGGAGCGGATCGCGCGCGACACCGGCGTGCGGGTGCGGGTCATAAGCGGCGCCGAGGAGGCCGCCCTCATCTTCCGGGCGGTCCAGGCCAGCGTGCTCATCGACCCGGGGCCGGCTCTTTGCCTCGACCTGGGAGGCGGCAGCCTCGAGGTGATGGTCGGTGACTCCACCGAGCTCGCGTGGGCCACAAGCCTGAAGCTCGGCGTGGCCCGGCTGACCGCGGAACTGGTGAAGGGCGACCCGGTCGACCCCCTCCGCCCTGGTGACCAACGCCGGCTGCGCAAGCGCATCGAAGCCGTCCTCGGCCCCGTCGCCGATGCGGTGGCCCCGTTCCAACCGAAGCTGCTCGTGGGCACGAGCGGCACGCTGTGCGATCTGGCCCGCATGGCGGTGGCCGAGGAGACGGGCGCCGTTCCGATCTCCGTGAACCAGCACCGCGTCAGCCGCACCGCGGTGGAGAAGCTCCACGAGACGCTCGTGGGTCTCCCACTGGCCGGGCGCAGGCGCATCCCGGGCCTCGACGTGCGCCGGGCCGAGCTGGCTCCGGCGGGGTCGCTCCTGGCCGTCGTCGCCATGGAGCTGTTCGGCTTCGACGAGCTGGTCGTGGGCACCTGGGCACTGCGGGAGGGCATGGTCCTGGCCGAGATGCTCCGGCACACGGGTGCCGACCTGTCCGGCGACCCGCGGGTGATGCGGGCCGCGTCGGTGCTCGATCTCTGCCAGCGGTGCGGCTGGCGAGAGGTCCACTCACGGCAGGTGGCCCGTGTCGCCACCTCGCTGTTCGACCAGACTGCCTCGCTGCACGGCTTGGGCGAGAACCACAGGGAGCTGCTCGAGCACGCGGCATTCCTGCACGACATCGGCGAGCACGTCTCGGGCGAGTCGCATCACAAGCACACGGCCTACCTGATCCAGCACGGCCAGCTCCGCGGCTTCAGCCCGCACGAGGTCGGCATGCTGGCCACGATCGGCCGCTACCACCGCCAGGGCGAGCCGAAGACGTCATTCGAGCCGTTCGCGGCCATGGACGACGACGCCCGAGCAGAGGTGCGGGTCCTCACCGCCCTCCTCCAGATCGCCGACGGCCTCGACCGCGGGCACGCCGGCACCGTGGAGGACGTGCAGGTCACCACCGACGACGACCGCATCGTGCTCCTGCTGTGCGCCACCGGCGACGTCGAGCTCGATCTCTGGGGCGCTCGCCGCAAGCGATCGCTTTTCGAGCAGGTGTTCGGTCGCCGGCTCGAGCTCACCGTACCCGGCGAGGCGGCGCCGGACCTCGCTGCCTGGAGCACCCGGCGCGGCGCCTGAGCGCTCAACGGGCCGACGGCGGGCCGCTGCCCACGTTGTCGGGCCAGATGCCCCGAATATGACAGCCGGGCCGTACTTGGCCGAGGTCCCCTCGGGGTCGGTGTCGGTGACAGCCGTGGCCGCGCCGCCCGAGGGCAGGGTGACTGACGGGGAGTACGACATGCTCGAGGTGTGACGCCGGCCTCGCCCTGGCCCTTGCTCGTGGACGGGCCGCCGGACAGGCTCACGTCGGTGTAGTAGCCGTAGGCGCCGCCGCTCACGGACACGACGACGGCGCCGGCCGGGCCGGCGCTCGCAGCCGCCATGGCCGTGCCCACCAGTGCCGTGGCCAGCAGCGAGCGGCTGCACGCCCGAAGTCGCCTGCGCATCGACCAAGTCCCCCTGCTCACGAGGCGGAGCTCCGCCACGTCCAATGACCACGACGGCGACCGTGCGCCGCCCGAACATCGATCGAGTTGGCAATGGATGTCCACAAGAACACCATCTCGGCGGGGGTGCTGGAGGTGGGATCGACGACGCCGGTGGTCGACGAGATCGCCGCCGACGACGATTCGGTGCGGTCAGTCTGGCGGCCAGCCCACCAGTCGCCCGACGCATGGCCGACCCTCGACCGAGGCCCGCCCACGCGAGGCCACGCCGGGGTCGTGTCGCAGCCGCCACCCCGGCGTCAAGGTCGTTCTTCCTCGCTTCGCTGCGGGCGCTCCGCCTTGACCCCAGGGCCCCCCACCGCCTGCTCAGCTCCATGCAGGCCCCGAACGTGTGGCTCGGCGCCCTGGAACTGCCGATCGCGCGCTTCGCACAGATCTGCTTGGCGAGCCGTTGCACATCAGTCGTCGTCGATGATGGTGCCCACGCCGTTGGCGTCGGTGATGGTGGCCCCGCTTGCAACCGACAGGGTGACGCCGAACCTTTCGTCGGCCTCGTCGACGGTGTCGGCCACGATGGGGACCTTGAAGGTCATGGAGGTGACCCCGGGGGCGAAACTCAGGGTCCCGGTCGTCCTCGTGTAGTCGACCGTCTTGAGGGCGGTGCCGTTGGCGGTGGCGAAGCTCACCTTCACCGTGGACGTCGACGCCTTCGACAGGCTGGCGGTGAACACGGCGGCCCGGGCCCCGCCGTCGCCCTCGTGCACGGCCACGTCGCCGACGGCCAGGCGCAGGCCGGTGACCGTCTTGGGATCGTCGTCGATGATGGTGCCCGTGCCCGTTCCGTCGCCGATCACCGCTCCGCTGGCACCCGACAAGACCACGGTGAACGACTCGTCGGCCTCGTCGGCGGTGTCGCCGGCGATGGCCACCTTGACCGTGGCGTTGGTCAGCCCGGCGGCGAAGGTCACCGTTCCGGACTTCGACGTGAAGTCGCCGGGAGAGGAGGCACTGGCGTTGGCGGTGGCGTACGACACCGTCACCGCGGAAGCCGATGGCTCCGACAGGCTGACGCTGAACACGGCCGCCCGGGTGCCGGCGTCGCCCTCGGCCACCGCCACGTCGCCCACCGACACGGTGGTAGTTGCGGACACCGTCATGGTGGCCGTGGCGGTGTCGGAGCCGCCGTTGCCGTCGCTCACCCTGTAGGTGAACGAGTCGACCCCGGAGAAGTCGGCGTCGGGCGTGTAGGTGAACGACCCGTCGCCGCTGAGGGCGAGGATGCCGTGGGCCGGGCCGGTCCCTCCCGCGGCCGTGAGGGTGTCGCCATCGGGGTCGACGTCGTTGCCCAACACGCCGGGAGCGATGACGCTCGTCGGAGTGTCCTCGTCGGTGAAGAAGGCGTCATCGTGGGCCATCGGGGCGCGGTTGACCGGCTTCACGGTGACAGCCACGGTGGCGGGCGCCGAGTAGTCCATGCCGTCCGAGGCCGTGTAGGTGAACGTGTCGGTGCCGGTGAAGCCGGCGTCGGGGGTGTAGGTGAAGGACCCGTCGGCGTCGAGGGCCACGCTCCCGTGGGCCGGGTCGCTGGCCTGGCCGGCCACCAAGGGGTCGCCGTCAGCATCGGCGTCGTCCTCCAGCACGCCGGGGGCGGGCACGGTCAGTGCGGTCTGGTAGTCGGTGGTGTAGGCGTCGTTGCCGGCGGCCAGCGCCGGGTTGGACGGGCGCCGGAGCTGCATCTTGACCAACGTGCCCGGAGGGAACTGAGCCGTCGTGTAGTCGAACTCGAAGGACTCGGTCGTGATGTAGGCGTAGTTTCCGGCGGGGTCACTGACCGCCGGGGCCAGCCAGTTGTCATTGAGGGCAAGGACGTGGACCGGCTCGAAGGTGCGCAGGTCGATCTTGTACAGCCGATCCGGCGTCGTGGCCCTCGTCAGGCCGTTGGTGCCCTGCGGCCCACCGCAGCAGTACTTCCCGAAGTACGCGAACGCGCCCTTCGGGTCCATGATCGCGGTGCGGAGGTCTGCATTGCTGGTGCTCTCTGCTCCCAGTGTGATCGCCGCCACCCGCGTCGCTGCGCGCAGATCGATCTTGACCACCTTCCCGCGGGTGCCGACATAGGCGTGGTCGCCGGCAGGGTCGATCAGCGCCGACACAGGCTGGCCGTCATCCGGATCAAGGCGGGTGGAGCCTTCCTGGCTGAAGGTGGCGAGGTTGATCTTCACCAGCCGGTGCAGCGCGGGGAGCGTCGGATCCACCCGGGAGACGGCGAAGTAGGCGAACCGCCCGTCGGGATCCACCACCCCGACCAGAGGCTCGTCATTGGTGTCGAGGTGGATGGCGCCCACCCGCTGGAAGGTGTTCAGGTCGACCTTGACCACGCCCGCCGCCGTGGAGGTTGTGCCGTCAGGGGCTTCGACACTGGCTACGGGCGACCCCACATAGAGGAACCTGCCGGCGGGGTCCATCAACGCCGGGGCAACGCCGCTGTTGCCGGGACCGGTCTCCATGGCGATGCTGCCGACCCGCTCGAGCGTGCCGAGGTCGATCTTCTCGACGCCGTTCTCCACGACCACGTAGGCATAACGCCCGGCGGGGTCGATCACGGCTGACATGGGCCACGAGCCGAGGAGGATGTCACCGACCACCTGCGTCGTCGTCAGGTCGATCTTGCGGAGACTTCGGCTCGGGTTCTCGGTCACGACGTAGATGTAGCGGCCGGCGGGGTCCATGAGCGGCGTCGCGATGTTGAGGTCGCCTGAGCTGAGAGGGATGCTGGCCACCCGCTTGAACGTCAGGACGTCCATCCGCACGGTGTGGATCGCCGAGGACTGCTGGGCCACAGGCGTCGAGGCCGTCATCGCATAGTCGCCGGCACGATCGGCGGTGAAGCTGAAACGGGCTCTGCCGTCGGCGTCAGTGGTGGCCGTTCCCGTCGAGGGAGTCGCCTGGCCCGTCCACGGCCTGTCCTGGGCCGGCCAGGTCGCGGCGAAGTCGACCGGAGCCCCCGCCAACGGCCCACAGCCGTCGTCGACCGTGGCGGTCACCGTGGTCGTCTCCTCGGTCTGACCCGTGGCCGGGCCGTCCAGGGTGACGATCGACTTCGGCTCCTTGAAGCGCACGGTGTGGCGTGCGGTCTTCTCGACACCGGCATGGGTCACAGCCGCGGTGACGGTGTAGTCGCCGGCCTGGGGAGCGGTGAACGTGAAGCTGGCCCGCCCGTCGCCACCGGTGGTGGCGGTGCCGTCAGCGGGCACAGCCGGTGCCGGCCCGGCGACGGTGAAGGCGACGGTGGCGTTGGCCTCGGCGAAGCCGTTGACGAGCAGTCGGGCGGTCACCGTCGGCGGGGTTTCGCAGCCGACCGTGGCCGTGGCCGGCCCGTCAAGCGTCAGAACAGGGCCGCTGTTCGGCAGGGTCGTCGTGCTGGTCGGGCCGGTGGTGGTGGTGGTCGGGCCGGTGAAGGTGGTGGTGGTGATGTTGAGGCACCACCCGCCCATGATGTTGGATGAGCCGAGAACCTGGTCGTCGTTGGCGAAGAGGTTCCAGGTGCCGTTGGGATTGATGCCGTCGAGGCTGGACAACAGCGTGGTGTCGACCAGCGGCGGGGCGGGGGGCGGCCAGGTGTCGGGGTTGCCGGTGTCTCCAGCCGCGTCCTCGTCGTCGTCGACGGGCCGCCACCTGCCCTCGGCGATATGGCCGTCGGCGGGCAGCTGCTCGGCGGCCTCGTCGTCGAAGGTGAGATCGGCGGCGCTGGTGGGCTCGTTGTAGTCCCAGTTGTTGCCGCCGGCGTCGGACATGAGGATCACGGTGGCGTCGTTGGGGGCGGCGACCATGATGTCGTTGTCCTCGGGCCACGGCTCACCAGAGGTGGTGAAGTCGACCAGCGTCACCTCGACGTCGGTGACGGTGCCGGTGAGGCCGGACACGATGATCGGCGAGGGATAGGGGGTCGCGGCCCCGGACACGAAGGTGAACGAGTTCGGCTGGGTGATGGGGGCGGGGTTGCAGAGCTGGCCGGGGTCGACCGGCGGCACCGTGGTGGTGGGAGTGGTGGTGGGCACGGGCAGGGTGGTGGGCGCGTTTGGCAGGGTGGTGGGCACGGCGGGTGTGGTGGTGGTGGTCACGGTGCCGTCGCCGGTCACCCCGCAGTCAGCCTTGCCGATATACAGATCGCCCACGGCGGTGGGCCCGAGCAGGTACTGGTGCGCGGCGTAGACGGTGATCGAGCCGTCGGGGTTTCGCACCTGCTCGTTGAACACGTAGCGGAAGCTGTCGGTGGTCCCATTGACGTGGATGTGGCCGTCGTAGGTGGTGTTGGCGTCGGGGTTGGTCGGGATGCTCACCACGACCTGGTCGTGGGCGGTGCCCAGAGCGTCGTCCCCGCTGTCGGTCCGCAGGGTCCCACCGGTGATGGTGGTCGAGGCGCTCACGCCGGTCTCCGAGGCGCTGCAGGTGCTGGAGGCGGCCACCGCCGTGAACACCTCGCTGCCCTCGCGGTTGATGTTCAGGATCTGGGTCGAGCTGGTCACCGACCCATCTGGTCCGAGCCCGCCCTGGGTGGCCACATCGAGCTGGCCGGAGCTGAAGAAGGTGGCAGGCCCGGAACGGGCCGCCGCCCCTTCGGGCTTGGAGGCGTTGAGCCGCCCGCCGTCGGAGGGCAGCACCACCGACGGGCTGGAGGCCTCCGCCGCCTGGTCGGCCGGCACGCAGCCCGGGGCGGGGGTCGTCTCGGTGCAGGTCTGCTGCCCGACCCCCCGGGTGTTGACGGGACCACCGAAAAGGCTCACCTGGAGGCGGTAGCCGTCGGCACCGCCTTTGACCGCAGTGACGGCGGCGGCGGCGGGGGACGGCGCGTTGCCGGCCAGCGTCATCGCCCCCGCAGCCACGGCGAGAGCGAAGGCCGCCGCCCGACGACCGCGATGGACACGATCCGTCTGCACCTGCACCGTGCGCGCCATCGATCCACCCGCTGTTCCTGCCCTTGCCATGTCCATCCTTCTTCGCCGAGGAAACCTTCTACGAGGTCGATCGGCCCCTTGCATCAGGAGGCGTGTTGACTGTCACACCAGGACAGCGGGAGAACATGGGCCACACTGGCTGGTTCGCAAGGCCGAAATAGGGCAAGCCGTTCCACATCAGTCGTCGTTGGCGACGGTGGCTACGCCGGTGGTGTCGGAGATGGTGGCCCCCACCGGGGTGGCCAGCGCCAGGTTGAACGTCTCGGCCGCTTGGACGGCGGTGTCACCCTTGACGGTGACGCTCACCGACGATGGTGGCCACCGCCGACTTGTCGGCCAACGAGGCGCCGGTGGGCGACGACAGCACCACCCTGAACGTCTCGTCGGCCTCCGGGGCGGTGTCGCCGGTGACGGCGACGCTGAGCGTCCTCGGCGGGATGCATGCGGCGTTCGTGTAGCAGCTCTGCGGGTGCAGCACCGCATGAGCCGAGCTGGTGACCGAGTCGCCTGCCGCCGTTCCCTAAGTGCTGGCGCCTCGCCGGCATGTCCGCCCTCCCCCCGGCCGACGGTCGTGGACGGCGGCCGGGGGAGGCGAGCGGGGGTACTTCCAGCCCGTGATGTCGAGGATCACGCCCATCCCGCTCGAATTGTGCTGGATGGCCACGCAGAAGTGCTTGCCGGTGGCGGCGAACACGCCACTGGTCCATCACGCCCCAGCCTGATCCGGCGACGGCGGCGGTCGCCGGTCCCACCAGCTGCGATCGCTGCCGCCACGAACACCGTCTTCTTTTGTCCGCCTCGCACGTGCGCCTCCACAGGCCCTGGTCGTCGTCGACGAGGTTCCCGGATCAAGCTGAGAGGCGGGTTGCCTGCGGCCGGCGGTGCGGTTGACACGATGTGAACGTTCCAGGCGGCCGGGACATCGGCGGCAAGATGCGGATGGCCTGCGACGACGGGCTGCCGTACCTTCGAGGCATGGTGGATGACCCGAGATGGGCGGCCGTGGTGGCACGCGACGCCGGGTGGGACGGTCGATTCGTCTACGCCGTGCGTTCGACGGGCGTCTATTGCCGGCCGGGGTGCCCGGCTCGTCGCCCGCTCCGGCGGAACGTCGAGCTCTTCGAGGTTCCCGAGGCGGCCGAGGCGGCCGGGTACCGGGCCTGCCTGCGATGCGGCCCGTCGGCGGGAGGGCGACGGCCCTCCACCCGGGCTGCCGAGGCCGTCGCCCAGGCCTGCCGGGTGCTGGACGGAGCCGACGAGGCTCCCCTCCTCGCCGAGCTGGCCAGCAAGGTCGGTCTCAGTCCGTACTACCTGCAGCGGTCCTTCAAGCGGCTGGTGGGCTGCACCCCGCGGCAGTACGCGGCCGCGATGCGTCTCGATCGGGCCAAGGCGGCCATGCGGAACGGGGCAGGCGTGACGGCGTCGCTGTTCGAGGCCGGCTACGGCTCCAGTCGTGCGTTCTACGAGGAGGCCGCCGGCGCCTTGGGAATGCAGCCTTCCGCCTACCGGCGAGGCGGAAGCTGCCAGACGATCTCCTACACGACCGTGGACAGCCCGCTGGGGACGTTGCTGGTGGCCGCCACCGGGCGGGGCGTCTGCGCCGTCCGCTTCGTCGACGGAGACGATGACGGCGACCAGGCCGGGGTCAGGGGCGTCCTCCGCCGGGAGTTCCCGGCCGCCGACCTCCGGCGGGACGACGACGGGTTGCGAGCCACGGCCGTGCGCGTGGTGGCGGCCGTGGCCGGAGGGGCCGACGACCTCGAGCTCCCTCTCGACCTGCGCGCCACCGCGTTCCAGCTGCGGGTCTGGCGGGCCCTTCGGGCCATTCCCCGCGGGGAGACCCGCTCGTACACCGAGGTCGCGGCGTCGATCGGGCAGCCTGCCGCCGTCCGGGCCGTGGCCCGAGCGTGCGCCACCAATCCCGTGGCGGTCGTCGTGCCCTGCCATCGCGTGGTCGCGGCCGACGGCACGCTGGCCGGCTATCGCTGGGGAACCGACCGGAAGCAGGCCCTGCTGGCGATCGAAGGAACGGACGCGGGAGCGGATCTCCGGAGGTGATGCGCCGGCGAGCGCGTCCCAGGCGCCGCCTGGTCGACGGGACGCTGCCGCCGGGTTCCGGCGACGCGCCGGGGAAGCGGCCACGACGATCCCGCTCCCGCCGGGCCAGGGCCGGCCGGGCGGCCCTGGAGGCCGACTACACCAGGCTGTGGCTGGCGTCGGCAGTGAGCAACGCCGGGGACGGCGTGTTCGTGGTGGCCCTGCCGCTGGTTGCGGCCACGCTCACCCGCAGCCCTGGGCGCGTGGCTGCGGTGCTGTTCGCCGGACGGCTCCCCTGGTTGCTGTTGGCGCTGGTGAGCGGGGCACTGGTCGATCGCTGGGACCGCCGCCGGGTCATGTGCGTCGTCGACGCACTGCGGTGCGCGGGCGTCGGCACCGTGGCGGCAGCCGTCGCCACCGGCGTGGCCACGATCCCTTTGCTGATGGCGAGCGCGTTCCTGCTCGGGGTGGGGGAGACCTTGTTCGACAACGCCGCCCAGTCCCTCGTGGCGGTCGTGGTCGGGCGCGACCCCGAGCGCCTGCAGCGCGCCAACGGCCGGCTCCAGGGATCCGAGATCGTGGCGAACCAGTTCGCCGGCCCTCCGGCCGGCGGTTTCCTGTTCACCGTCGGCCACGCCGTGCCCTTCCTGGCCGATGCCGCCTCCTTCGCGGTGAGCTCGGCCCTGATTGCCCGCGTGCGTACGGCCCCTCGGACGCCCGTCGCGACGGAGGCGACCCGACGGCTGCGGACCGAGATCGGGGACGGGCTTCGCTGGTTGTGGCGCCACCGCCTGCTGCGGACCCTGGGACTGATGGTGGGTGCCATGAACCTCGTGTTCACCGCCGGCGAGTCGGTGCTCGTGCTGTTCGCACAGGACGTGCTCGGTGTGGGCCCGGTCGGGTTCGGCATGCTCTCGCTCGGCGGTGCCGCGGGCGGGGTGCTCGCCAGCCTGCTCGGAGGGCGGGTCGTGCGGCGGCTCGGCGCCGGTCCGACGCTCCTCGGCGCGGCGACCGCGATCGCCCTTGCACAGATCGCCGTCGGCCTGGTGTCCGAGGCCTGGGCCGTGGGGATCCTGTTCGGGGTGGTCGGTTTCACGACGGTCACCTGGAACGTCCTCACCGTGTCGCTGCGCCAGTCCATCGTGCCCGAGCACCTGCTCGGGCGGGTCAACAGCGTGTACCGCCTGCTGGCGTGGGGAACGATGCCTGTTGGCGCCGGCGTCGGAGGCCTGCTCGCCACCTGGTTCGGGCTGCGCGGCCCGTTCCTCGTCGGCGGCGCGTGCCTCCTGCTGCTGCCTCTGGCCGCGGCCGGGGTGGTCAGCAGCGACGCGGTGGCCGCCGCTGGCGCTGTTTCGGACCCACATGCGTGAGCCGCGCCGGTTGGTGCCCGTGCCGAGCTCCGACCACCGAGGGTGATTTCCGGCGCGGAGTGGGAACAGATCCAGGGGAGCGCTGGAGAGGAGCGGTCGCAGTGGAGATCAGGATCGGATTGTCACTTCCTCGGGAGGCCCGCACCATCTCCGTCGCCCGCCACATCTGCCGTGAGACGCTCCGCGAGCTCGGCGTGGAAGGTGAGGGTGTGAGCGACATCGAGGTGGCGCTCACCGAAGCGTGCACGAACGTCCTCGACCACTCCGGCCCGGGCGACGAGTACGACGTCGAGCTGTCTCTCACCGACCGACTCTGCGTGATCCGCGTCGTCGACACCGGGCATGGCTTCGACCCGATGGCGACGCCGGCGCCGACGGACGAGCGGGCCGAGAGCGGTCGGGGGATCCACCTGATGAAGGCCCTGGTGGACTGCGTGCGCTTCGAGTCGCGTCCGGAGGACGGCACCATCGTGCACCTGGAGAAGGAGCTCGCCTTTGTCGAGGGAGCGCCCGGCCCCATGCTCTCGCTGGGGCGTTCGTCCCGCGACGGGAGCTGACGCCTCCCAGCGACGTTCCGGCCGCCGTCCCCTCACGTATCGGGACGAGTGCGCCTCTCCTCAGGGCCAGAGCCGCAGGGCGATCTCGGACCACAGGTCGCGAAACGCCCGGGCCGGGGCCGACGACGGCGCGAAGGCAGCCACCGGGGCCCGCTCGACGCCCATGCGCTCCACCGCGCTGGCGTTCGGCACGACCGACTTCAGGAAGGCGGGCCAGGCGGCGGCGAGGGCGGAGAGCTGCTCACGATGCAGCTTCTTCCGGCGGTCGACCATGGTGAAGTGGGGGAGCAGGACCGGTGCGCCGGACAGACCTTCCAAGAAGGCAGCCAGCTGGCTCAGCGTGCGGGCGGAGAGCGTGGTGGGGATCACGGGGACGAGCAGCGCGGCCGTGGCGCCGAACACGCTCTCGCTGGCCAGGGAGATTCCCGGAGGGCAGTCGAGGAAGGCGACGTCGTAGCTCTCGTCGAGCGGCGCCAGCAGGGCGGCGAGCCGCTCGGTCGGTCTCTTGGTGGCGTCGAGGTGAAGGTCGAGGTGACGCAGGGAGAAGTCGGCCGGCACTATATGGAGGCCCGGGAGGTCGGTGGCCCGCACGTGGGCGGCGAGCTCGCCGCGGGCCCCGACCAGCCGGCTCGTCCCGCCCTTGACCTTGGGCTTGATCCGGAAGAAGTAGCTGGCCGCTCCCTGCGGGTCGAGGTCCCAGAGCAGGACGCGGGCGCCGGCACGCGACGCCTCGTTGGCCAGGTTCACCGCCGAGGTGGTCTTCCCGACCCCGCCCTTGATGCTGTACGTGGCGAGGACCCTCATGACGACCCCGTCTCTGTCGTCATCCGCCCCCCGTCGATCGCAGGAGGGCAGCGAGCGTCTCCGCCGTGCGCTTCGTGTCGTAGGCGGCGAAGCGCTGGGCGAACTCGTCCCGGGCCGCTCGCCGCCGTCCCTCGAGGCTCTCCGTGAGCCGCCCCACGGCCACGAGCGTGTCGGGCCCGCAGGATTGCAGGCTCCGGGACATCTCTCGTAGCTGGGTGACGTGCACCTCGGCGTCCTGGTGCTCGCCGAGGTTGTCCTGGAGAGCCTTCAAGCGCTGGACGAACGCCTTTCGGGCCGGTGGGGCGTACAGGCCGCCGAGGCACTCGAGGAGGTACCGAAGCTTCTTTGCGTCCTTTCGCAGCTCGTGAAGCTCCTCGGCGGGCGTGCCCGCATCGATGCCTCGTCCGCGGTCGAGCACCTGGGCCTGGGCCCGCTGGATCCGGGCGCCGGCCACCTTGGCGATGTCGCGGCACGCGTCCTTGGCGCTGCGGTCCACCGCCGGTCGGTCGACCCAGCGGTGCCACCCGGTCAGCAGCTGGCGGTACCGCGACGACTGCAGCACCTTGGCCAGGGTGGCGTGGGCGGCGGCGCGGCGGGACACGATGTCGTCGAGAACCGGGCCGAGGGCGGCTGCGTCGGCGCCCAGCGGCGCCACGTAGTCGGCCCACTCGATGACGTAGACGTCGAGGTCACGAGCCGGCCCGGTGGCCTGTCCCAGCCAGCCGAACCCCTCGCGGAACCGCCTGCGCACCTCGGGCGGCAGCACCCCCCTGGCCTCCGAGAGGACCGAGCGGGTGCGGCGCACGGCCACCCGCAGGTCGTGCAGGAACTCGGGGTCGATGTGGTCGATCGTGCCGGGCCGGTTGGCGTCGATGGCGGCAGCCAGGTTGGACAGCACCTTGCGGAACGCGTCGAGCGCGGGCTCCCCCGGGTCGAGCGGGACGGTGGGCGATCCCCGGAACCCGGCAACATCGACGACGAGCGCGCCGGCGACCGCATCGAGCAGGCCGCCGGCGGTCCTTCGCAGCCCCATGGACGACAGGAGCCGATCCGCTGATTCCGCGTCCTTGGCATAGCCGGCCAGCGGTTCCACGGTGGCCACCCACGCGAATGGCGGAGACGCGAAGCTCTCGACCGTCAGCCGCTCGGCCACCGAGATGCCGGCGCGGACCTTGCCCGCCGGGTCGCGGCGTACGGCCGTGCGCATCCGGGCCGTCACGGTGAGGACGGGCAGCAGCGCCCGGACGTCGAGGACTGCCGCCAGGCGCCGGCGCAGAGGGCCGGCGGGGACGTCGGCTGCAAGGCGCGGTCGCTCGGCCACGGCGACGCGCGCCTCGGTCGGCCCTCCGCCCCGCAGCACCAGCTCCTGGCCGGCGGACCGGTGCAACTCGAGGCGCAGGCCGGCTGCATGCAGCCGCCCGTCGAACGTGTCGAGCATCGTGCGGGCCACGGTCGACGAGGACCCGACCGAGAAGCCGGCGGCGACAAGCGCGTCGACGACGGCTGCGGCTCCCAGGTCGGTCGAGGTGAATGACGTGGCGTCCATAGCGCGCATGTTGTGCGGAAGTCCCGCAGATCACCGAAGCTGGTCGCCGTGGCGAACGAGATCGAGCGGAAGTTCGTTGTGGCCGAGCTCCCCGGGGAAGCTGTGCTGGGACCGGGGAGCAGGTTGCGGCAAGGGTATCTCGCAGAGGACGGGGGCGTGCAGGTGCGCGTGCGCATCACCGAGCACTCCGCCGTCCTGACCGTGAAGGCCGGAGGGGGGCTCGTCCGAACCGAGGTCGAGGCGACGATCGCGCTCGACCAGGCGGACGCATTGTGGCCCCATACCGAGGGGCGTCGCGTGGAGAAGGTACGCCACCGGGTGGCGGTCGGGCATCTGACCGCGGACGTGGACGTGTACGAAGGGCCACTGGCCGGTCTGTGCACGGCCGAGGTCGAGTTCGCGTCGCCCGACGAGGCCGCCGCCTTCGAGCCGCCCCGGTGGTTCGGTCGCGACGTCACGGAGGAGCCGGGCTGGGACAACGCCTCCCTCGCCCGTCACGGGAGGCCGGAGTGACGTCCTCGTCGCCCTCCACCACTCCACCGGTCCCGGCTGGCATGGTGGACAGCCGATGACGATCGTTCGCGCTCCGGGACGGCACGCCGGTCCCGGGGCCGGCCCGAGCTCGCCAGGAGCTGCCCCGTGTTGTCGCCATCGGTCCACGACCCTGTGACCGGACCCGGCTCGCTGACCAAGACCGTCGTCCTCGACACGTCGGTGCTCGTCGCCGAGCCCGGGGCTCTGCACGAGTTCGAGGGCTGCGCGCTGAAGGTTCCCCTCACCGTCATCGAGGAGCTCGACAGCCTCAAGACGCGCGCCGACGGTGTTGGGCGCACGGCTCGGGATGCGTTGCGCCGCATCGAGGCCCTACGGGTCGAGGCCGGCGGCTCCCTCGTCGAGCCGGTGGCGCTGCCGCACGGCGGCACGCTGGCGATCGTCCTGAACGGGGTCAACGCCACCGTGCTCGGCGAGCACTACCTCGACGTCGCCGTTCCCGACAACCGGATCATCGGCGCCGCCCTGGCGCTGCGCGCCGACGGTCACGAGGTCGAGGTGGTGTCGAACGACGCCGCCCTGCGCATCAAGGCCGCCCACCTCGGCCTGGCCGCCAAGGAGTACGTGCCACTGCCGGCCTACGGGCGCGGCCAGGACTCACCGGGCTGGCGCACCATCAGCGATCTCGAGGGCGCGCTCGTCGACCGCCTGTTCAGCGCGCGCAGCGTGCCGGTGACCGAGGTGCCGGGCGGCGGGGCCGTTCCCGAGAACGAGTTCGCCGTGCTGCGGGCTGGCCAGCAGTCGGCCCTCGCTCGCCGCAAGGGAGATCTTCTCTGCCTGCTCCGCCAGGGCCACGAGGCGTTCGACCTCAAACCGCGCAACATCGAGCAGAGGCTGGCCCTCGACCTGCTGCTCGACCCCGAGGTCTGCGTCGTCGCCCTGGACGGTCCCGCCGGCACGGGGAAGACACTGCTGGCGATCGCCGCCGGTCTCGAGCAGGTGTGGAACCACCCTGCCACCCGCCGGTACGAGCGCATGGCGATCTTCCGTCCTGTCGTCGCCGTCGGCCGCCAGGACCTCGGGTACCTGCCCGGCACGCTCGACGAGAAGCTCGATCCGTGGATGGGCGCCATACATGACGCGGTCGTGGCCATGAGCGACGGCCGGCGAAAGAGCACGGCCGACGAGACCCTCGCCCAGGTCACGGCGGAGGGGCGGCTCACCATGGAGTCGGTCACGTACCTGCGCGGGCGCTCGCTCCACGGCACCTGGGTGCTGCTCGACGAGGCCCAGAACCTCGAGCCCAGCCTGGCCAAGACCGTGCTCACGCGGGCGGCGGAAGGCACCAAGGTGGTGTTCACCGGCGACACCAGCCAGATCGACGCCCCGTTCCTGTCCGCCGACAACAACGCCATGGCCGTCCTCACCGCCGCCCTGGGCGCCGGCCGCGGCGGTGGGCTGTTCGGCCACATCCGCCTCACCCAGGGCGAGCGCAGTCCGCTGGCGACGATGGCGGCTGAGCTGCTGTGAACGATCAGGCCGGCGGCCGGTCCACCAGCGCCTGCACGATCGATCGGTCCCGGCCGTAGGAGAGCAGCTCCATGGCGTCGTCCAGGGCGAGCCATCGCACCTCGTCGACCTCGGAGTTGGGCTCGAACGCCCCGCTCTCCGGGACCATGGCCCAGTAGCGCGCCACCTTCGGCCGGTCGAACCGGTCCCGATAGGCGACATCACCGAGGTGCTCGCCGAGCGCGCACCGCAGCCCGGTCTCCTCCTCCACCTCACGAAGGGCGCAGTCCTCGTCCGTCTCGCCGGGCTCCGCCTTTCCCTTCGGCAGGCTCCAGTCGTCGTACTTCGGCCGGTGGACGAGCAGGATCTCCGTGGCGCGGCCGGCGCCGTCTCCCCGGCGCCGCCACACCACGCCGCCGGCGGCGCGGACCGGGCCAGGGGGGGTGGACGGGGTCACGCCGCCGGCGGTGTGTAGCAGCCCGTCGTGCGTCCGTCACGGTCTCGCCGCAGCGCCCACACCGACCCCTTCTGGCAGCGCCCGCCGTCGCCGAGATCCGCTCCCTCACGGGCGAGCACGTCGAGGCACTCGGGGATGACGTCACCGTGCGAGCACAGCACCACCGCCTGTCCGCCGCCAGGGGCGGTGAGCATGGACCGGATGAGGGCCAGGGCGCGTGGCCCTTCGCCTTCGAACAGGTCGTTCTCGTTCACCACGTCGAGCCCTCGTGCGACGGCCAGCGGCTCGACGGTGGCGACGCAGCGCACCGTCGGGCTGGCCAGGACCCGCACCACGTCGAAGGTCTTCAGCTCCCCGACGAGAGCGGCCGCCTGCCGCCCTCCGCGCTCATTGAGTGGCCGGAGGGCGTCGTCCTCCGTCCAGGAGCGCCGGGAGACGGCGACGGCGTGCCGGACGAGGAGCACCACCATGGGGGAAAGTCTGGTCTGCGGCAGCCTGCCCGCCCAATCGGCGGGCGGCCTCGCTCAGGGGAGCTCCGACACGAGCGACTGGGCGTCCTTCCGCTGGCGCTCGAGGGCGAGCTCCTGGAGCCGGGAATGGGAGGCCACGCCTTCGACCGTCGGCACCTTCGACCACCGACCGTCCCCGTCGAGCTGCCAGGCAAGCGTGTCGTCGGCCAGCTCGACGTCGAGGATCTCCTGCAGCCGGACCTGGAGCGCAGGCTGCTCGACGGGCACGACCACCTCGATTCGCTTGTCGAGGTTGCGCTGCATCATGTCGGCGGAGCCGATGAGGTAGCGGACGCCGCCCTGCTCTGGTTCGCCGAAGGCGAAGATCCGCGAGTGCTCGAGGTAGCGCCCGACGACGGATCGGACCCGGATGTTGTCCGACAAGCCGGGAACTCCGGGGCGCAGGGAACACATGCTCCGCACGATCAGGTCGATGGACGTTCCTGCGATCGACGCGCTGTACAGCGCATCGATCACGGCCTTGTCGACCAGGCTGTTCATCTTCATGACGATCCGACCGGGCCGCTCGCCGGCGGCCTCGCCGTCGATGAGCTCCACGATGCGGGCCCGCAGCTGGGTGGGGGCGAGCAGAAGCTTCCGGTACTGATGCTGGCGGCTGTACCCCGTGAGGAAGTTGAACAGCTCGGTGAGATCCGCACCCAGGTCCGGGTTGGCCGAGAGGAGACCGACGTCCTCGTACATACGCGCCGTCTTGGGGTTGTAGTTGCCGGTGCCCACGTGGCAGTAGCGCCGGATGCCGTCGTCCTCCTGGCGCACGACGAGGGCGGTCTTGCTGTGGGTCTTGAAGCCGACGAGGCCGTACACGACGTGCACGCCCGCCTCTTCCAGGGCGCGGGCCCACGCGATGTTTGCCTGCTCGTCGAAGCGCGCCTTGAGCTCCACGAGGGCGGAAACCTGCTTCCCCCGTTCCGCCGCCCGGATCAGTGCCTTCACGATGGGACTGTCACCGGAGGTCCGGTAGAGCGTCTGCTTGATCGCAAGCACCTTGGGGTCGCGCGCCGCTTGCCGGACGAAGGCCTCGACCGTGGTGCGGAAGGAGTCGTACGGGTGGTGGACGAGGATGTCGCGCTCGCGCAGCGCGGCGAACACGTCGACGTGCTCGTCGGCGTCGACCAGGAGCCCCGACGGCGTGACGGGCTGCCACGGCTCGTCCTTCAGATCGGGCCGGGCCAGATCGTGCAGCGCCCACAGCGCGGACAAGCCGAGCGGTCCGTCGAGCACGTAGACGTCGCCGGGCTCCACCTCCAGCTCCCGCTCGAGGAGGTCCCGGGCCTCGTCGCTCATGCTGGTGTCGATCTCGAGGCGGACGGCCTGCCCGAAGCGGCGCTGGCGCAGCTCCATCTCCACCGCGGCCAGCAGGTCGTCCGCCTCTTCGGAGTCCTCCTGGATCGTGAGGTCCGTGTTCCGCGTGACTCGGAACGGATAGTGGCACTCGATCTCCATGCCGGCGAACAGGCGGTCGAGGTGGGCGGCGATCACCTGCTCGAGCGGCACGAAGTTCGCACCGTCCGGCAGGCCGACGAATCGGGGCAGAAGCGGAGGCACCTTCACGCGGGCGAAGCGACGCTCCGACGTGACAGGGTCGCGCGCGATCACGGCCAGGTTGAGAGACAGGTTGGAGATGTAGGGGAACGGGTGTCCCGGGTCGACGGCCAGCGGCGTGAGCACCGGGAAGACGTCGTCGAACACGGCTTGCATGTGCTTCTGGTCGCCGTGGTCGAGCGAGTCCCAGTCCCGGATGCGGATGCCTGCTTCGGCCAGGGCGGGGACGACGCTGTCGAGAAAGACGCGGGACTGCCGCGTGGCCAGCACCCCGAGGCGCTCGCGAATGGCGGCGAGGGTCTCCGCCGGGGTCGAACCGTCCGTGCCGGGCGTTCCGACTCCTGCCGCCACCTGGTCCTTGAGCCCAGCCACCCGGACCTGGAAGAACTCGTCGATGTTGCTCGAGAAGATCGCGAGGAACTTGGCCCGCTCGAGGAGCGGGAGGCCCGTGTCCTCGGCGAGCGACAGCACCCGCTCCTGGAAGTCGAGCAGGGACAGCTCCCGGTTGAGGTACGGGGGTTCGTTCCCGGTCTCCGGCGGCTGGACCGGTGCCGGCGTCTCTATGAGCTCGTCGAGCTGCCTGGCCATCGACTCCACGCTACGTCAGTCTTCTCGGCGCCCCTGCGCCCGTCTGACGCGGTCGTGAACGTGGGGTGAACGTCTTTCGAACACCTGCCGAACAAGGCGGCGGGGCACACCTGCGTCAGGCCAACAGGCTCGCCGTGGCGCCCTTCCGTGCAAACTCGGCGAGGGCGGCGGGGGCAAGGGGGCGGGAGTAGTAGTAGCCCTGCCCGAGCTCGCACCCGATCGTCCGGAGGGCGAGCAGCTGGTCGGTCTCCTCGATCCCTTCGGCCACCATCTTGAGGTTCAGCCCTTCGCCGAGCCGCACGATGCCCGAGGCCAGGCTCCGCTCGGGAGCCTCCTGGGAGAGGCGCTCGACGAACGAACGGTCGATCTTCAAGACGTCGAACGGGAAGCGGTGGAGGTAGCTGAGCGACGAGTAGCCGGTGCCGAAGTCGTCGATGGCGAGCCGCACCCCGAGGTCCTTGAGCAGCCGCAGCGTGCTCACCGTCTCGTCGTTGTGCTCGAGCAGGACGCTCTCGGTCATCTCGAGCACGAGCTGCGACGGCTCCAGCCCCGACAGCTGCAGCGCGACGGCCACGTCGGTGGCCAGTCCCGGGTGCAGCAGCTGACGACCGGACAGGTTCACCGAGACCGACGGTGAGGCGTCGCCCCACAGATCCGACCACTGCCGGATCTGCGAGCACGCCTCCTGGAGGACCCAGCGGCCGATGTCGACGATGAGGGCCGACCACTCGGCGAGGGGGATGAACTCGTTCGGCGCCACCCTGCCGCGCGTCGGATGGTCCCAGCGGGCCAAGGCCTCCACGCCCACCATGCAGCCGGTCTCCAAGTGGACGATGGGCTGGTATTCGAGCGACAGCTCGTTGCGGGCGACGGCGTGGTGCAGGTCGCTCTCCAGCCCGGTGCGGTCGACTGCGGCCGTGCGCATGGTGCGCTCGAAGCGCTTGTAGCCGCCGAGTCCCTCGGACTTGGCCCGGTACATCGCCAGGTCGGCGTTGCGCAGGAGGCTGTCGGCCGTCTCCGCCTCGGGATCGGCCACGGCGATACCGATGCTGAAGCTGAGGAACAGGTCACGGCCGTCGATGACGATCGGGGCACGCAGCGTCTCGCTCAGGCGCTCGGCCACGACGTTGGCCTCGGCCTCGAACATGACGTCCTCGAGGAGCACGGCGAACTCGTCGCCGCCGAGGCGGGCCACCGTGTCGCCCGGCCGGACGACCGCGCTCAGGCGCTCACCCACCGCCTTGAGGAGCAGGTCGCCGGACGCATGGCCGAGGCTGTCGTTGACCCGCTTGAAGCCGTCGAGGTCGCAGAACAGGACCGCCACCGCCCGCCGGCGCAGGTGCCGCTGGGCCAGGGCGTGGCCGATGCGGTCGCGGAAGAGGCAGGCGTTGGCCAGCCCGGTGAGCGGATCGTGAAAGGCCTGGTGCACCAGCTGGTCCTCGAGCATCTTGCGCTCGCTGATGTCGCGGGTGTTGAGCACGACACCGCGCACGCTCGGCTCGGCCAGCAGATTGGTTATCGCCGTCTCCGACCGGCACCAGTGCCCGGCGCGATGAAGGAGGCCGAGCTCCACGAGGGCCGTTCCACCCGGCGCGCTCTCCGCCTGGCCGACGGCGTTGAGGAAGACGTCGATGTCGTCGACGTGGACCAGGTCGGCGAAGGCGGTGCCGGTGAGGAGGTCCGGCTCGTAGCCGAAGACGCGCTCCACCGACGCGCTCTGATAGCGGATGGACCCGTCCGGCTCGAGGATCGTCACCACGTCGGAGGAGTTCTGCACGAGCGAGCGGAACCGTTCCTCGTTCTTGCGCACCTCCTCCGTGCGCACGCGGACCCGCTCCTCCAGCGTTCGGGCCAGGCTGTGGTTCTCGAGGATGGACAGGTACTGGCGGGCGACGAGCAGCAGCATGGTGACCACGAGGTCCCATACGACGAAGGCCTCGATGCTGCCGCCGAAGATCTGCAGTGCACCGGCGGCGGTGATGGCGCCGAGCACGGCGAGGTACGGGGTGGCCGCTGCCGCCCGGCGGGGGATGGCGTCCTCCGAGGAGTGGCCGTGGAAGCGCCGCCGGCTGCTGGATGCCACGAAGAGCAGCCCGAAGCCGATGAACCATCCGCTGTCGATGAGGTTGCCCGACTGGTAGAGACCCTTGGTGGTGAGATAGGTGAAGCCGCTGTCGGCGACCGCCAGCGACGTCAGGGCGGCGGAGATGACGACGAGGTTGCCCATCGGCGCGCCGTCGGCCCGGCGGCACTGCGAGATGTAGGCCAGCGCCATGGTCACCATCACGACGTCGCCCACCGGGTAGGCGAGGCTGATGACGAGCTGCAGGAGGTGCTGGCCGCCGGCGTGGACCAGCGGTCCCAGTACGACTGCCCAGCTCACCACCATGAGCGAGCTCGCCGTGACGAGACCGTCGAGGACCATCCGCACCCTGCTGGCCGAGCTGCGGGCGGTGCTCGGCATCGACAGGAGGGCGGCCACGGCCAGGGGCACGGCTCCGAGATAGCCGATGTCGGCCAGCGACGGGAACGGGACCGACCGGTTCAGCACCGTCTCGTACAGGGTCCACGTCGCCTGACCCAGGCCCCACGACGCGCAGGAGGCGGCGAAGAGGAACCACGCCCGCCTGGACCCGTCGCAGCTGCGGCGGCCGGCTGCCGCGCAGGACACGGCGGCCACGCCGGCTGCGCTGATCAACCCCACGTTGGATACCAGGCGAGCCGCGACCTCCCCCTGATGGAAGGCGAGGAAGAGGCCCCAGGCCGCGGTCACCGCAGCGGCGACGAAGACCTCGAACCCGAATGGGACGCTCGACCTTCTCCGCGCACGCACCGGGGATGCATCGGCGTCCCGAAAGGTGAACTTGAGCCAAAAACCCTGGAACGGCGATTTTCTGCGGAAGCTTCTTTCCAGTTGGATCGTCTGACTTCCCTGACTCGGAGAATCTCGAAGAATCGCTCAAGTCGAGTCGAGCGCGCGCCGAGGACCAAATCGGCCGGATCGTGTGCGGGACACGGGTGCGCCAGGGGAGAGCACATGTCGATCCAGACTGTCCATGCCGTTCCGGCTGCGGATCTCGACACCTGGCCGGCGGCGCTGACCCCCGAAGCGCTCGGGACGTTGTGCGACCCGACGCCCGTGCTGGTGTGCGACACGTCCGTCATCGCGGCGCGCTACGCAGCCATGCGCGCCTGCCTGCCCGATGTCGGGATCTCGTATGCCGTGAAGTGCAACCCGTCGCCCGCGGTGCTCCGGTCCCTCGTGCACCTCGGTGCCGGGTTCGAGATCGCATCCCTGTTCGAGCTCGAGATGGTGCGGGCGGCGGGCGGCGACCCGTCGACGGCGCTGTACAGCAACACGGTCAAGCCGGCCGGGCACATCCGACACGCCTACCTGGGGGGCGTGCGCCGTTTCGGCTTCGACGGCGAGGGAGAGCTGCACAAGCTGGCCGCCCACGCACCCGGCAGCCAGGTCTACGTCCGGCTTCGGGTCAACGACAACCAGAGCCTGTTCCCGCTCTCGGAGAAGTTCGGGACGTCGGTGGACGAGGCCTGCCGCCTGCTCGTCCTCGCCCGTGATCTCGGCCTGCACGTGTACGGCGCCACCTTCCACGTCGGCTCACAGTGCGCCGACGCGGGAGCCTGGCCGCGAGCCATCGCCCAGTGCGGCGTGTTGATCCGCCTCCTCAAGCGGCAGGGCCTGAGTCTCGAGATGCTCGACATCGGAGGCGGGTTCCCGGCCAGGTACTGCGATCCCGTGCCGGAGTTCGACGAGATCGCCGCCGGCATCCGGACGGCCCTCGACCGCCTGCCCAGCCGCCCGGCGACGGTGGTCGCCGAGCCGGGCCGGTACCTGGTCGCCGAAAGCGGCGTCCTCGTGGCGACCGTGATCGGTGTGGACGACCGGCGCGACGGCCCGTGGTGCTACCTCGACGTCGGCGGCTACAACGGGCTCATGGAGGCCGTCCAGACGGGCGGCCGCTGGCGATTCCCGCTGCGCACCGAGGGGCCGGGCACGGCACCGCTCGTCCCCTTCACGGTGACGGGACCCTCGTGCGACAGCAGCGACACGATGTTCTACGGGGCGCTGCTCCCGGCCGACCTGGCCGAAGGGCAGCGGGTGTTCATCGGTTCGACCGGCGCCTACACGACGAGCTACGCCTCGCACTTCAACGGCTTCCCGCCGCCCCGATCGTTGTTCACCGACGGCGGGACGTCGCTCCGCGAGTGGTGAGCGCGCCGTTCGCCGCTGCGCTCCTTGCCGCGGCGTGCTTCGGCACCGCCTCGGTCCTCCAGCACACGGCGGCGTCGGGCGCCCGGCGCGGCGGCGCCCTCGATCCCCGCGTGCTGATGCGCCTGGCCCGTCGGGGGCCGTACCTGGCCGGGCTCGGGCTCGACGGCGCCGGGTTCGTGCTCTCCGCCTGGGCGGTCCGGGCGCTGCCGCTGTTCCTCGTGCAGGCGGCGCTGGCCTCGAGTCTCGCCGTCACGTCGGCGGTCGCCGCCCTCGTCGCCGGTGAGTCGCTGTGCCGGGCCGAGCGGGGCGCCGTCGCCACCATCGTCGTCGGGCTCGTGCTGCTGGCCGCCTCGGCCGCTCCCGAGCACGCCGCCGCAGGGAGCGCGCTCTCCACTGGCATCGCGCTGGCCGGCCTCCCTGTCCTCGTGGCGGCGGGGGCCTGGGTCGGACGGCGCCCGGACAATTCCCGGACCGGGGCGGCGCTCGGCATGCTCGCGGGGCTGGCCTTCGCCGGCTTCGGCATGTCGGGTCGCCTCCTCGGCGCCTCGGATCGCCCGACCCTCGTCGCCGATCCCCTGGCGTGGGCGCTCGTCGCCTACGTCACCCTCGGGCTCCTGCTCTACGGCGCCGCCCTCCAGCGCGGGCGGGTGACGACGATCACCGCCGCCTGCGTCGTGGCCGAGACGCTCGTGCCCGCCGCCGTCGGGGTGCTCGCCTTCGGCGACGGCGCCCGGGCGGGGCTCGCTGCCCTGGCCGTTGCCGGTTTCGGGTTGACGGCGGCGGCTGCCCTGTGGCTCGCTCGCCAGGACCCGACCCCCGTGCTCGCCGCCGCGGCCTGAGGCCGAGCGGAGACCGCCGGCGTTCGGGGTCGCCGGTATCAGGTCAAGCCGTCCTCCTGTCCGGCCGCCCCGGCCGCACGGCCACGACTGCGGGGCCGCCCGGCGAGCCGGCGCGGGCGAGGACGATGACAGCGGTGAGTACGAGGGCTGCGCCCACCACCTGTGCAGCCGAGAGGCGCTCGTCGAGTACGGCCCACGCCAGGACCACGGTGACCACCGGTTCGATGGTCGACAGCGTCGACGCGTCGGTGGCGCCGAGGCGCTCCATCCCGGCGAAGAAGGTGGTGATGGCCACGACCGTCGACACGAGGGCGATGGCGACGACGGCGCACCAGCTCCCGGCCGTCTGCGGGAACGTGGGCCGCTGGACGGCCACGACGACGGCGTAGACGGCCGCCGCCGACGCCATCACGACGGCGGCGGACGGGAGAGCGCCCGCCTGCGGCGTGAGCCGGCTGCCGGCCAGGATGTAGACCGAGTAGATGACCGCGGCGAGCGCGCCGAGGGCCACCCCGCCCGGGCGTCCGGAGAGCTCGGGGCCGACGATGAGTCCTGTGCCGGCCAAGGCCAGTGCGAGGGCCGCCATCCGCGTCGCCGTCAGCCGCACGCCGAGCAGGACGGCCGACAGGACTGTGACGATGGCCGGGTAGCCGTAGAGCAGCAGGGCGACCAGGCTGGCCGACGCCAGGGTGAGGGCCGTGAAGTACGACAGGGACTGGCCGACGTACCCGATTCCCCCCATGGCGATGAGGCCGCACAACACCCGTCCCTGCGGCCATGTGTGGCCGCGCACGCGAAGAAGCATGGCCATGCACGGCGCGGCGATGAGGAACCGGAGGAAGAGCACGGCGGTGATGTCGGCGCCGCCGTCGTAGGCGAGCCGGGCGAAGATCGCCATGGCTCCGAACGACGCCGCCGACACGGCGATCAACGCGACACCGGTCGCCCGCTCGGACATCAGCTCGTCCCCGTGGCGGGCCCCATGCGACAGTCTGGCCCCATGGACGTGGTGCGGCGCTCGGACCTCGGGCGCAACGGAGCGACGGTAGGGTCACCGCCGCGATGGCTGACCGGGCGGACGCGGGGGTCGTCCGGGGTGACGACGGTCGGCGCCGGTGCGCGTGGTGCCTCTCAGCGGAGGACTACGTCGCCTATCACGACGGCGAGTGGGGCCGGCCGGTCGCCGACGACGGCCGCCTCTACGAGAAGATCTGTTTGGAGGGCTTCCAGTCCGGCCTGTCGTGGCTCACCATCTTGCGGAAGCGGGAGGGCTTCCGGCGGGCATTCGCCGACTTCGTCCCCGAGGTGGTGGCCGGATTCGGTCCCGGGGACGTCGAGCGACTGGTGCAGGATGCGGGCATCGTGCGTCACCGGGGGAAGATCGAGGCCACGATCGCGAATGCTGCTGCTGTCCTCGAGGCGCGCCGCTCCCACGGATCCCTCGCGCGCCTCGTGTGGTCGTTCGAGCCGGAGCGGAAGGGGCGCTCGGCGCCCCGACGAATGGGTGACTTGCAGTCGATCACCCCCGAGTCCACGGCGCTGGCAAAGGCGCTGCGCATGCTGGGTTTTCGGCTCATCGGTCCGACGACGGCCTACGCGACCATGCAATCCGTCGGTGTGGTGAACGACCACCTGGCCGGCTGTCACGTGCGCACCGCCTGCGAACGCGAGCGCCGCCGGGTGCGCACCGAGGTCGGGCTCGACGGCTGAACTGGGGCCGGCGCTCGGCGCGCACGGCGCAATCGGGGAACCGAACGTCCCACCACCGGTGGCTTTCATGCTCGTGCCTGGGCGGTCGGCTGCCGACCTCGTTCGTGTCACACCCTCCGGGTATAATCGAACATATGTTTGGGTGGGAGGTGGGCAGGCTGCGGGTGGAGGTGGGCCGCTACCTGGCCGGCTTCGACGCCTCGCTGCTCACCGCGGCCGACGCCGTGGTGGTGGTCGACGAGGCGGCCCGCATCGAGAAGATGGCG